>JAYTTG010000281.1:0-1687 GCA_043745175.1 Microbacteriaceae bacterium | reverse complement strand
GCGCCCCGGCAGCTCGTAGGTAGGGGGTCTATTACAATTCGTCCCGCCTGCAATAACCGTCCGCCCGCTGCCCGACATGAACACCCTCATCCATCCCTGCAGCACAACTCATTCGGCCGTGAATGTCACCCCCGCCGAACGACCCGAACCTCCCACGGCCGCAACGCGCCCGCGACATCCGGCACCTCGCCATAATTGCCGATAACCAGGTTGCCGATGACGAGCTCACCCGCGACCACCGGAGGCAGTTCCAGCGGCAGAGTGGAGAAGTTGCCCATCACGAACAGTGTCTCCTCGTCGAGAGTGCGCGTGAAGGCATAGAGCGTCGGATGCTCTGGCTCGAGCATTTCGAAGTCGCCGAGTGACACCACCGACGACTCGTGTCGCAGGGCGATCACTCTTCGATAGAACTGGAAGATCGAACGGGACCCGGAAGCACGATCCGTTGCCACATTGATGGTGCTGTGGTTCGGCGTGATTTCGAGCCAGGGCGTACCGGTCGTGAAGCCGGTCAGGGGGTCGCATCCCACTGCATCGGGGTGCGGGCATTGTCGCGGCTGCGAAACGCGAGAGAGGCCAAAACCGCTACGGGGGATGCTCCGGCCGCCACCTCCTCGTCGTAGTAGTTGAGCGACTCGATGTCCTGGTACTGCCCGATGGTGGTGAAGCCGGCGTTCGTCATGCCGATCTCGTCGCCCTGGTAGATGTAGGGCGTACCGCGATGCAGATGCAGGATGGCGGCGAGCAGGGTCGCGGACTCGTAACGGAATTCTCCGTCGTCACCGAAGCGGGAGACCGAACGTGGCTGGTCGTGGTTGCTGAAATAGAGACTGTTCCACCCCTCGTCGGCGAGCCCGGACTGCCAGCGTCCGAGTGAGCGCTTGAGGTCCACGAGCTTCAGCGACACGTTGTCGAACTTGGTGCGCGGGCCGTGGTCGAGGCCCACATGCTCGAACTGGAAGACCATATCGAGCTTGAGCCGGTCGGAGCTCGTGAATCGGATGGCGTCATCCACTGTTACCCCGGGCGTCTCACCCACCGTGATGAGGCCTGCTTTCCGCCCGGCGAAGACCTCGCGGTTCATCTCCTGCAGGTAGTCGTGAACCTGGTCGCCCATCACGAAGCCCGGGCTGTCTCCCACGAGGTCGGACTGCACCTTCGCGATGAGGTTGATCACGTCCATGCGAAAACCGTCAACGCCGCGGTCGAGCCACCAGTTCATCATCGCGTAAATGGCGACCCGCACGTCGGCGTTGTCCCAGTTGAGATCGGGCTGCTTTGCCGCAAAGAGATGCAGGTAGTACTGGCCGGTCGCCGCGTCGAGTTGCCAGGCCGGGCCGCCGAACGTGCTGCGCCAGGGGGTGGGCTCGCGGCCATCCGCTCCGTCCCGCCAGATGTACCAATCGCGCTTCGGATTGGCGAGCGAAGCCCGGGACTCCTTGAACCAGTCGTGCTCGTCGCTCGTGTGGTTCACCACGAGGTCCATCACGATCTTGATGCCGCGGGTATGAGCCTCGGCGAGCAGCAGGTCGAACTCCTCGAGGGATCCGAACAGCGGGTCGATGTCCTGATAATCGCTGATGTCATAGCCGTTGTCGGCCTGCGGTGAGCGATAGACGGGGGAGAGCCACACGACATCCACCCCGAGCTCGTGCAGGTAGTCCAGCTTCCCGCGGATGCCGCCGAG
>JAYTTG010000280.1:0-1690 GCA_043745175.1 Microbacteriaceae bacterium | reverse complement strand
ACAAGCGAATAGACCGCGAAGGCGGCGAGGAAGTAGAGCCCGCTCCACTTGACGGCGGTGGCCGCACCAAACAGGATTCCTGCGGTGAGAAGCCAGGGCCGCCACCACAGTGCCGGGCCCCAGTCGATGCCGCGACCGGTATCCGCCCGGCGCCCCAGCCAGAGCGACAGGCGACCGGCGCTCTTGGCACGATCGAGCAGGATCGCCCCAAAGCCGAGCAGCGTGAAGATCATTACGAAGTTATCCAGAAGTGCCGTGCGCGACAAGACGATCGCGTGACCGTCGATCGCGAACAAACCACCGGCGATGGTGGCGAGCAGGGTCGAGTTGAAGAGCGTTCGCGCGATGATCACGAGGAGGAACACCGCGAGGATGCCGACTATCGCCGTGCTGATGCGCCACCCGATCGTGTCCTCTGCGCCGAATACGCGAAGGCCGAGCGCGATCATCCACTTGCCGAGAGGCGGATGCGCCACATACGAACCGTTTTTCGTGAAGATGTCGACATCGCCGGCGTTGAAGGCCTTGTCGGCGTTATCGGGCCAGGAAGCCTCGTAGCCGAGGTTCAGGAGCGTCCAGGCATCCTTCACGTAGAAGGTCTCGTCGAACACGAGCGAGCGGGGGTCGCCGAGCCGCACGAGACGAAGCACTGCGGCGAGGAGCGTCACCGCAATCGGGCCGCCCCAGTACCAGATTCGCCTGCCACCGGGCAGAGCGAGCAGCCGACCCCACCACAGGTCGAGTCGATTGCCGGTCAGCTCGCCCCCGTCGGGCGGGGCCGACTGCGCTCCTGGCGCGCCGACCACGGTGTCGAAGTCGGCCTCGGGTCTATCCACAGGTGCAATGGTAACGAGAGTTCGCTGCAAGGATGGGCAGGTGATCATCCTCGCAGCGACTCCGATCGGCAACCTCGGTGACGCCTCCCGAAGGCTGGTGGAGGCGCTCGGAAATGCCGATGTGATCGCCTCGGAGGACACGCGAGTCACCATTCACCTCATGCGGGCGCTCGGTATCGAGAACCGTCCCCGGCTGATCGCGCTGCACGAACACAATGAGGTCGAGAAGGCGATGGAGATCGCGGAACTCGCCCGCGAGACGGATGTGCTAGTGCTCACCGACGCCGGAATGCCCGCGATCAGCGACCCGGGATTCTCGATTGTGACTGCCGCGGTCGCCGCGGGGGTCACGGTGACGGCGCTTCCGGGCCCTTCCGCGGTGATCACCGCCCTCGCGCTCTCTGGGCTGCCCACCGATCGCTTTACCTTCGAGGGCTTCCTGCCGCGCAAGGGGCGACTCGCCTCGCTGCGCCAACTCGCCCGCGAACCGCGCACCATGGTGTTCTTCGAGTCACCGAACCGGCTGGCGGATGCCCTCGGCGATATCGCGACGGCATTCGGGCACGATCGTCGGGTGGCCGTCTGCCGCGAACTCACCAAGCTCTATGAGGAGGTGCGCCGGGGCACCGCCGCCGAACTCGTCGAGTGGGCGACAGCGGGCGTGAAGGGCGAGATCTGCATCGTTGTCGAGGGTGGGGCCAGGCAGGAGATCGATCTCGAGACGGGAATCGTGCAAGTTCAGAGGCTCGTGGCGACCGGGTCGAAGCTCAAGGACGCGGCATCCGAAGTGGCGGATGCGACCGGCCTCGGCAAGCGGGATCTCTACGAGGGCGCGCTCAGGGCGCGCTGAGCCT
>JAYTTG010000279.1:0-1694 GCA_043745175.1 Microbacteriaceae bacterium | reverse complement strand
GTACGGCGCTCTGCGGCCCAGAATCGATAGGTGTCGGCCGAATTCGCGCGACGGTGGACTGGATCCGATGAGGGCGCCACCAGCACGCTCACTCGCGGCAGCTTCTGCCGATACCAACTCAGCTGGCGCCACGATGATTGAAGCGTGTGTCCCTCCCCGTCGAACACCTCCGGTTCACCGAGCGGGCCGAATGTCTGCTCCAGCCCGCACAGCATCGACCCGAATTCGTCATCGGCGTGCATCCCGAGCGCCTGGGCGAGGGTCGTCTCCTCCGGCGAGAAGGGCCGGAACCCACCGAGGAACAGGATGTGGTCGCACTCGAGTCCCCCCTCCAGCAGTTCGGCCACGAACCGTGGTTTCACGATGCCGGCACGCACCATCCCGCCGGTCATCATCACCGTGTCGTAGTGGCCCCTGGTAGGCGTCTCCCTGCCAGTCAGCCCCAGATCGCAAGCTCGCTCAAACACGATGTCCGTCTGGGGTGACGTCAGTCCCCCGTGATTGATCGAATCGCGCTCTTTACCACCGCGAAAATCCCAGTGAGCCGCGGCAAAATTATCCAGCCACGCGAGCCGATCCTCTCCGACCCGCTGAGGAAGCGACTGTCCAAACGCCGCAACCACAGCCGCGAGGGCAGATGCCCCTGACCAGGCGTCGATCACCTCGAGCACCCGCCGGGCATCTCCCCGCGACCCACTCCACGATGGCAGCGCGAGGGCGGACATCCGAATATCGAACGGTGGCTACTCGGCGGACTCGCGCACCGGAAGATCGATCGGGACCACTGGACAGTCCTTCCAGAGGCGCTCGAGCGAGTAATACATACGGTCTTCCTCGTGGAAGACGTGCACGACGAGGTCTCCGAAGTCGAGAAGGATCCAACGCCCTTCCGCACGTCCCTCGCGGCGGAGCGGCTTCGAACCGTGCTCGATTAACCTGTCTTCGATCTCACTAGCGATGGCGACCACGTTGCGTTCGTTGCGTCCGGTGGCGAGCAGGAAGATATCGGTGAGCGGAAGCGGCCCGGAGACATCGAGCGCGACGAGATCCTCGGCTTGCTTGGAGTCCGCGGCGGCCGCAGCAATCTGGAGGAGTTCGCGGGCATGCTCGGTCGCAGTCACAGGTTCCTTTGGGATGGGGATACAAAAAACGAAGAAGTCACAGTGCTAGAAGATCTTGAAGATCAACCCTGCGACGAGAAGCACTACCACGCCGACGGCCATAACTGCGGCGGAGACAATGAGAATGAGCGGAAGGCGACTCGCCTTGCGCGGCTTCATCGAGTTGATGACGTCGCCGGAAGCAGTGTTGGTACTGACGGCGCGAATCGCACGCACCGGTGCCGACTCGGGGTCAGAGTCCTCGCGGTCGTCCGCCTCGAGCAACGCGTCGACATCGGAGTGGTCGTAACGGGCGGGATGAACTCCTGTCGATCCCATGCTGCTCGGCAGGTTGATCGATCCCGTGATGAGGATTTCACCGGTACCGCTGAGCGGACCCATGATGTTTTCGCCGGTAGGCATCGACGGAAGAACGAGGGCACTCGTGGTGATCGCGCCGCTTGTGGCCCCGACATCGCGGGCGAAGCTGTTTTCCTGCACCTGCTCGTCGTCGTCGATGAGCGCCTGGGTGGACCAGTGGCCGACAGGCGGCACATAAACGCCTTCGGCGGCTGCGGGGGCGGCAGCTTCAGC
>JAYTTG010000278.1:0-6188 GCA_043745175.1 Microbacteriaceae bacterium | reverse complement strand
GCAAGTTCGTCTCGAAACGTGTGGTGGCCGTCACGAGGACTAGTTCCGGATGCTGAATGCATCCGGGGATGGAGCTCACGTGGCCGCTTTCGACAAGACCAGCCCCGCACGCCGTTCCCAGAATGATGGGGCGACAGACGCCAACGCCAAGCAAGCCGAGCGCACCTATGTGCTCGACACTTCGGTGCTGTTGTCTGATCCGAAGGCCATCTTCCGCTTCTCTGAACACGCGGTCGTGCTTCCGGTAGTGGTGATCTCGGAGCTCGAGGGCAAACGAAACGATCCGGAGATCGGATATTTCGCGCGCCAGGCGCTGCGCAACCTCGACGAGTTGCGGGTGCAGCACGAGCGGCTCGACTTTCCCATCGCCGTAGGCGATGGTGGGTCTCTGCGGGTCGAACTCAATCACTCGAACATGTCGGTTTTGCCGTCCGGCCTTCAGCTCAACGACAACGACTCGCGCATTCTGGCCGTCGCTCTCAACCTATCGAATGACGGACTGAACGTGACGGTCGTCTCGAAAGATCTGCCGCTCAGGGTGAAGGCCGCCTCAATCGGTCTCGCTGCAGAGGAGTATCGCGCAGAACTTGCGGTCGATTCCGGCTGGACCGGGATGGAGGATGTGACGCTGGGCTCCGAGCAGATGGCAAAGCTCTACGACACCGAGAAGCTCACCACCCGGCAGATCGGTGACACTCCGATCAACACCGGTCTTGTCATCCATTCGGATCGCGGTTCTGCACTCGGTCGCGTCACTGCGCGGGGAGAGATGCGACTCGTGCGCGGCGATCGTGACATCTTCGGGTTGCACGGACGATCGGCCGAACAGCGCCTCGCCATCGATATGTTGCTCGACCCGGAGATCGGAATCGTCTCGCTCGGAGGTCGGGCCGGAACCGGCAAGTCGGCCCTTGCGCTCTGCGCGGGCCTCGAGGCGGTGCTCGAGAAGCAGCAGCACAAGAAGATCATGGTGTTCCGTCCCCTGTACGCCGTGGGCGGCCAGGAACTCGGCTTCCTGCCCGGGGATGCTTCGGAGAAGATGAACCCCTGGGCTCAGGCCGTCTTCGACACGCTCGGGTCCGTCGTCTCGCAAAACGTGCTCGATGAGGTTGTGGAGCGCGGGATGCTCGAGGTGCTGCCGCTCACGCACATCCGTGGCCGCTCTCTGCACGACGCCTTCGTGATCGTGGATGAGGCGCAGTCGCTCGAACGGAATGTGTTGCTCACCGTGCTCAGCCGGATCGGCCAGAACTCGCGGGTCGTGCTCACTCACGACGTGGCCCAGCGCGATAACCTCCGGGTTGGCCGACATGATGGGGTCGCGTCGGTGATCGAGACGCTGAAGGGGCATTCACTCTTCGGGCATATCACTCTCACCCGGTCGGAGCGCTCGGCGATCGCCGCCCTCGTCACCGAGATGCTCGAATCGAACGAAGTGGCTTAGTGGATCAAACCGGTCGGGAGAAGAGCATAATTTGGCGTGAGTGGTCGTGCAGACGTGGGGTAGACAGCTTAGGCTCTAAGGGTGAACCTACCCCTTGTCGTCGTGCTCGGCGGGCTCACTATTCTCACGTTCTGGGGATTCCTGGCCCCGCGCTCCCAGTGGCGCATGCTCACCGGCTGGAGTCACCGAGAGTCGACCGGAGGCGAACCGGGAGCAGTGATCGTTGGCGTCCATCGTCTCGCGGCGGGCATCGCGCTGGTAGGGCTCGCAGTGGGCGGGCTGTCTACGGTGAGCGGGCTCTTCGACCCGACCGCCCATGCTGGGGCACGCGTCGTCACCGATCCCGTGAGGGTGATTTGGGGCAGCCCGGATCCCGCGGTCGTCAACCGTGTCTTCGTGCCGGTGAACACCGCACCGGTCGGCCTGGTGCGAGAGCCGACCGTGCGATTCCAGGCGGTGAGCGCGAAGAACCGGAGCCCCGGTTACCTGTTCAGCCTCCCGGACTATGCCAGACCGTACGCCAGCAGAACCGACGGCTATCTCGGCGCGGATCCCACGATCGGGCTCTCCGCGCTCGATACCGCGGATATCGTCGTTCAGGTACGCGCCGACAGTCGCTGCACTCCGCAGCAGGTGCTCGTCGTCGAGTCGAGCACCACCATCGTCATCGCCGTCTATTACGGTCGCCCTGTGGGGGAGCCCCTCGATACGAAAGCCCTCGCCACTCCGTGCAATTCACAAGCGGCCGGCGACAAGTCCTCGTCGGTGCTCATCCCCATCGCGCTGGGCACCGCGGTCGTACAGCGGGCGGTGCTCACCCTCGAGGGAACGCCGATCTCGAAGGCTGATTCCCATTAGGAACGGGCGGGTGGGCGGGTCATCGAGAGCACATCGAGAGCGCTGTCGAGAAGTTCGAGGGTGACCTCGCCTCGCTCGACGAAACCGAGATCGATCACCGATTCGCGCACCGTGATTGATTGGGCAACCGCGTTCTTCGCCACCCTCGCCGCGGACTCGTAACCGATCACGCGGTTGAGCGGAGTGACGATCGAGGGCGACGACTCGGCGAGGCTCCGCGCGTGCTCCACATTGGCTGTGAGGCCGTCCACGGTCTTGTCCGCAAGCGCGACAGTCGAGTTGGCGAGAAGGCGGATCGACTCGAGGAGCGCGGTTCCCATCACGGGAATCGCCACATTGAGTTCGAAAGATCCGGATGCCCCCGCCCAGGCGATCGTGGCATCGTTGCCGATCACGCGAGCGGTGACCATCAGCACGGCCTCCGGAATCACCGGGTTGACTTTGCCCGGCATGATCGACGAACCAGGCTGGAGATCGGGAATATTCAGTTCGCCGAGACCGGTGTTTGGTCCGGATCCCATCCAGCGCAGGTCGTTGCAGATCTTGGTGAGGCTCACGGCGATCACCCGGAGTGCTCCGGATGCCTCGACCAGGCCATCCCGTGCGCCTTGGGCCTCGAAGTGGTCCCGCGCCTCGGTGAGTGGCAGTCCGGAGTCCGAGGCCAGCAGCGCGATCACCTTCTGAGAGAAACCGGCCGGAGTGTTGATCCCGGTGCCGACAGCAGTGCCGCCGAGTGGCACCTCCGCGACGCGCACGATGGTCGAGCGCACCCGATCGATGCCGTAGCGCACCTGGGCCGCGTAACCCGCGAACTCCTGGCCGAGAGTCACCGGGGTGGCATCCATCAAGTGGGTGCGTCCGGATTTGACCACCGACTTCCACAGCTCGGCCTTCGCCTCCAGGGCAGTGGCGAGGTGGTCGAGGGCGGGAACGAGGTCGCCGAGGAGTGCTCCGGTCACGGCGACGTGCACGGAGGTGGGGAAGACATCGTTAGAGGACTGCGAGGCGTTGACATGGTCGTTGGGGTGCACCGGAGTCCCCGCAAACTTTGTGGCGAGGGTCGCAAGGACCTCGTTGATGTTCATGTTCGACGAGGTGCCGCTGCCCGTCTGGTAGGTATCGACCGGGAACTGGTTGTGGTGACGACCGGCAATCAGCTCGTCAGCGGCCAGCACCACCGCCTGCGACACCGATGGCTCGAGGATCCCGAGCTCGAGGTTGACGATCGCGGCGGCCCGCTTGATGCGGGCGAGTGCCACGATCTGAGCCGACTCGAGGCCGCTTCCTGAGATGGGGAAGTTCTCGACGGCGCGCTGCGTCTGGGCTCCATAGAGGGCAGCGACCGGCACGCGGATTTCGCCCATCGTGTCGTGCTCGATGCGATAGTCGGATTCAGTCACGGCGGTGTGCGTCCCTTGCAGTTGAGGTGGATTCGGTCGGTGTGGCCCTAAACGGTACCGACGATGATGTCGGGAACAGCCCTGCCCTCGAGCAGTCGATAGTTCGCTCCGACAACGGCCAGCGTACCGTCGGCGATCGCGTCGCTGATCAATTCGGAGGTCTCGAGGAGCTCGGCGACGGTGTCGCGGAGGTGTTCGCGTCCCACCTCGGTCGAGTCGGGTTCGGCAGTGGCAGCACCGCCGGCCTCGGAAGCAGCAGTGGTCCGCTTGACCGCCGGAATGATCTTCTCGATCAGCCGGCGAATGTGCGGGGGCAGGGCAACGGCATCCGGTGACTGGGAGTCGATGGCGGCTCTCACGGCTCCGCATTCATCGTGTCCGAGCACCACTATCAGTGGCACATTCAGCACGGCGACGGCGTATTCGAGGGAACCGATCACTGAATCAGAGATGATTTGCCCAGCGTTGCGCACGACGAAGAGGTCACCGAGGCCCAGGTCGAAGATGATCTCGGCCGCGAGCCGGGAGTCACTGCAGCCGAAGAGCGCGGCCTGCGGCATCTGTTTGTTCAGCAGTTGCTCTCGCCGCTCGACGTCCTGCCGCGGATGCCCCGGCACTCCAGAAACGAACCTCAGGTTGCCCTGCTGCAGCTCAGCCCAGGCGTGCGCAGGAGTGCGCGTGGCGAGGGCACGCTCACTGGACAGTTCTTCTGGTGCGTTCATTCTTCTGGTGCGTTCATTCGGTGCGCCTGTCGAGTTGGGTGGCGATCGCCGTGGCGAGAGCGTCGAATTCGGTGCGGGATGCCGTGCCGTGCAGCACGATGCTGCTGGAACCGATCACCGTACTGAGGGCGTACGCGTAGTTACCCGGGTCCTGGTCGGCGCGACGATCATGGACATTCCAGTCGTGGCCGCCGATCGATGTCGTGCCGGTCGCTCGCGTGTTTTTGAGTTCATTCGCGACCCAGGTGGGGTTCGCGTCGATGCCCTGTACGAGCCCGATGTACTGGGTGGAGGGAGTGATGAAGCCTACGCTCCAGGCTACGACGGAATCTGAACCCGTGGTCAGGCCGTCGTCGTTCGCTCTCCAGCCGGTGGGAAGCGGAGGAGCGGCGAGCGTCTGCCCGGCCTGCTGTTGCGAGTTCGCTGCATCAGCACGGTAGTCCACCGCCTGCCGCGGCGCGCCATCCGGGCGCACCACTACGAGCACGAGCACCAGCACCACCGCCAGCGAGGCGAGAAGAGCGAGCACGAGATTACGCAGTGTCTGGTTTGCCCGGTGTTTTCGGGAATTCTCCGCCTTGCGGGCCGCGGTCTCGTCCGGCGTCTCTGGACGGCCGAGCTCCGCGACGACGCGGGGCGGACGGTTCGGTGAGGCTGCCATGATCTCAGAATTCCACGTTTTCACAAGTCAATTTCACAGGGCGTTTCCACAAGTCGGGGTCAGGACGCACTGTCGGGGGTGTCTGCGCGGGGTGCGGCAGCAGACCGGGCCGCATCGAGGCGCGCCTTCGCGCCGATGAGCCATTCTTCGCAGCGCCGGGCAAGGGCTTCGCCTCGCTCCCAGAGCGCGAGGGACTGCTCGAGCGTCGACGATCCCTGCTCGAGCTCATTCACGACCCCGATGAGCTCATCCCGCGCCCGCTCGTACGACAGCTCCGCAACGCCAGCGGTCGAGGTACTGCCGGATGACGCCGCAGGGGTGGAGAGGGTTGATGCCACGTTCGTAATTCTACCCGGCCCCGGTGTCGGCATCCGGTGGCGCGGTGACCGTCGCGGAAGCCGAGCCGTCGGCGAGGGTGAGGAGGAGGGGAGTGCCGGGAACGGCATCCGCCGAACTCCTCAGCACGGCACCGCCGGGCAGCTGGGCGATGGCATACCCACGATCAAGGGTGCGCTGGGGAGAGAGAGCGCGCAGTTGCGACCGAAGGTCGAGCACGCTCGTCTGCGAGCGCTCGATCAGCCGCTCGATGAGTTCTGCGCTGCGGCCAACATAGCGACCGAGTTCCTCGGCTCGCGAGTCGACGATCCAGGCGGATGCGGTGAGCACCGGGCGAGACCTCAGCTGTTCGAGCCGATCGATCTCGGTGCGCACCTGGGCGGTCATGCGGTTGCCGATGCGGGCGCGGGCCTGCTGCACGCGGGCGAGTTCGTCCGCGACATCCGGAACGATGCGCTTCGCCGCATCCGTTGGGGTGGATGCCCGGAGGTCGGCGACGTCATCGAGCAGCGGTCGGTCGGCTTCGTGCCCGATCGCGCTCACGATCGGGGTGACACAGGCGGCAACGGTGCGCACGAGTGTCTCGTCGCTGAAAACCAGCAGATTCTGGAAGTCGCCGCCGCCGCGCGCCACGATAATCACATCGACGTCGGGGTCGGCGTCCAGTATGCGAAGAGCCGCGGTCACCTCGCCACTGGCGCGGTCGCCCTGCACGGCGGTGTGAACCACGCGGAACTCGACGGCGGGCCAGCGCAATTGGGCGTTGC
>JAYTTG010000277.1:0-6189 GCA_043745175.1 Microbacteriaceae bacterium | reverse complement strand
GCAGAGCTCGGCGGTGAAGCGCCCGCAGGCTCCATAGAACGGCGATGCCGCGGCGCCGAAAAGCTGGGTCGCCCAGGCCTGCTTGAAGACGCCGGGCGTAGGCCGCGCGCCATCCGCTGCCGCTGATTGGGGCACAAGCGCTTGCGCGAGGTCATTCCATGTGATGCCCGCGACGACCGTGTCAATGCGCGGGTCTGTCGCGCCGAGAATGAGCGCGAGCGCGCCCCCGTAGGAGGCTCCAACGACCCCGATGACCGGGTCACCGTCTCGCGTCTCGACCTGCGGGCGGCTGGCCAGAACATCGACGAGCCGTTTCGCGTCGGCGACCTCGTAGTCGAGGGAGTCGAGGGAGATCCGGCCGCCGGAACGACCGAATCCGCGTGCGGAATATGCCATTACGACGTAACCCTCGCGACGCATCCGTTCGGCATCTTTCACGAGCGAACGCTTGGATCCGCCGAATCCGTGGGCAAGAAGTACCGCCGGCGCGGGGCGGGATGTCGCTGGCAGGTACAGGTCGACGTCCAGGCTGATGGTCGCAGCAGATCCCGGTGCCGCTGGCACGGCGACGCGGAAGGTCTCCGACGGTCCCGCTACTTCAGCGACTGAGGCGGCGGATGCGGCGGGGGCCGCACCGCCAGCCAGAACCACGAACGCTACCACCGCGCCGAGCGCCATCCGCCAGCCGCGGGCGTGTGAACGACTCATGGATTCGTCCTTCGCGTGACAGGGTGATGAAGCCCCGAGCATACGTGATCGGGCCGAAAACTCGCCCTTGCGGTCTGTTAATTCTGCTGTCCAAAATCCCCTGGCAGCCCAGCGTCCCCAGGGCCGTCACGCGCTACAACCTCGTTCGTGCGGCACCGTGCACAAAATCCCAGGCCGCGCGAATAGCCAAGCGCGGCCGCAAATCTTCCGAGTTGGCCTCCTCGAACAAGGGAAGCACTTCTTGGGCGCTCGCCACTGCGTATCGGGCTACGACTCGCAGCTCTTCCATACTCAACTCGAAGTCATATTTCCCCATCGGCGTGCTTCTACTCTCGCTCGCGACTGCTCACGACCGCTCGCAAGCCGGACTGCGAACGCGACAGAACTGGTGCCACGACCAACCACCGACCGTGCCGACGCTGTGTCACAGGGGAAACCCTCACCGGGATAGCTCGCGTTGCCCGGTAGCTGATCCATCACACCCACCGCGAAGGACAATGCGCGTGACGGCAAAGATGGATCGTGAAGGGGTTGCCGAAAGACACGCGTCGCCATCATCAAAGCCATGACCGTCGCGACGAAAGAAGGGCCTCGCCCGCGCACGGTGCTTGTGCCGTTGTCCCTAACGGCCGTGGTCGCGATCCTCGGGATCACAGCTATTTGGACACTGGCTGTTCCGCCTGGCCCAGAAGTGTGCGCGCTACTAATGCCGGCCCCTCGCAATTGCCTCGTGGCGCACCGCGCTTCCGCAGCGAGTTTTGCGACCGTCACTATCGTGCTACTCGCAGCAGCAATCATGCTGACCGCTGTATTTTCCGCGCCATCAAGGCGCGCGATCGCTTCCGTCGGTCCGATTGTCCTGCTGATTACCTCAGCCGCTGCCTACCTATCGGCGGCGTGGATTCCCGCCTGGGCATTTCCATGGTTCCACTGACGGGACACGCAAAGAATGCTTCTCTACGCCGCTGACTACATTCGACCATTGGCGATGCCGCCATGGTCACGCGAACGCCGTGGTGGCTGCCAGGCGAAGTCGCCTGCACGAGTGAGGCCGCTCACGACCCCCCGGCCATCTTTCAGTTCCGTCCCACGCCCGGTCTATCACAACCCTTCGGACACGAGGCGTATCAACGGTTGGGTGAGATCGGCCGTTGAAATCGAGCACTGCCCCGGGCGATCCCCGATTGCGGGAACCTCGCCCTGCATGCTGATTCCGTCACGGTCGCACTCCTCATGCTCGGTCAGCGCCAGAGCGTCGAGCCCACGAGCGCTAACGATCGCCGAGGGAATGTGAGGTGGGGACGCCCCTATCTCCGCGTTTGATCAAGTCGTTCAAGGTCGTGTTCCAGCAGCTGTTCGATCTGGCCATCGCAGAAGGGACGGGGTTTGGAGAGGTCGTACCGGTCAAGCATTCCGGCCCGTGCTTGACGTGCAACAGTTCCGTTTGGTCGGCCGTGCCGCGCATGGGACCACCATGACGAGTACCGGAGTGCAGCCGGCTGTAGTGAACGGAGACGCTGTGGGCGAAGTCGAGATCTACCAGTCCCCGGATGGTTCAGTGAGGTTGGATGTCCGCACGAATGGTGACACGGTCAGGCTCATCAGACGGCAGATCGGCGACCTGTTCGACCGCGACGTGAAGAATACCGGCAAGCACGTCGCGAACGCACGACGTTGAGAACATGCCGACGCTGCAGTTGTCGCAAAATTTGCGACAACTGCCGCTGACGACACGGTCTACAAGCTCGACACGGTGCTTTCGATCGGATACCGAGTCGAGTCGCCGGAAAGTATCCAATTGAGGCGGCGGGCAAGAGACGTCCTAAAACGATACGTACTTGCAGGCGCCGCAACGAATGAAGCGAAGCTCCGCGAATCATGAGTAGTTGAGCACATGTTGGAGCGATCCGACGACGCCCAAGTCGCTGGTGTCGCCGAGTTCCTCAACCGATACTCACCAGCCCTCGAACTTCTCGACGAGTACGACCATTCAAAATCAACCATCTACTTCTTAGGTTCTTCGGTTCGTATGAACTTTCCGGCCCGGTCCGACGTGTCCCGGTCCTGTTCGTGGCCCTCGACGTTCGTGTAATGACCCTGTGCGACGGGATCCGGTCCGTCGTGCGACTCCGACTCGGTGTATTGGCCGTGCACCGTCCGCGCATTCGCCGTCTCCGGGTCTGTCTCCGTGTACCGCCCCTCAAGATGATCCCGATCCGGGGTCGAAGGCTCCTTGTCTGCCATGGTTATTCCTTTCGTTGAAGCGTTTCCGGCTCGAGCATGTCGGGGCCTGGGGGGGGCATCTGCGCAGTACCACCCGAGAGTAGCTGCGAACTTCTGGCGTGAAGGATATCGCCGATGAATAGATCGTAGACCAGCACGCCGACGATACCGCCGATCAGCGGTCCGAGGATTGGCACCCACAGGTAAGCCGAGAAGGAACCGGCAAGATTACCTGGTACGGCAAGATCACCCCATCCGGCGATCCAGGCCAGAAGTCGTGGGCCGAGATCACGGGCCGGGTTGATCGCGTATCCCGCATTCGCGCCGAAGGAGATGCCGATCGCGGCCACGGCGAGGCCGATGACCAGCGGCCCCATATTCGCCATCGGCGCAGTGTTCCGCAGGTCGATTATCGCCACCACGATCAGGACCAGGAACATTGTGCCGACGATCTGGTCGATCAGCGGACCCCACATGTTGCCCTGGAAATACGGGGCAGGAAAGGTCGCGAAGATGGAGAACGTGGCCAACGTGTGGCCGTTGACCTTCGGGCCTTTGCTAGCAACATCGAACGCGGAGATCGCGTTGTGATAGACGAGCAGCACGAGCGCGGCGCCGACGAAGGCGCCAAGCACCTGCGACAGCATGTACGGTAAAACCTTGATCCAGGCGAACCCGCGCCGCACGGCGAAGGCGAGCGTGATGGCCGGGTTCAGGTGCGCACCGCTCACCCCTCCCGCGATGTAAACGGCGAACGCGACGGCGAATGCCCAGCCCCAGGCGATCAGCAGCCAGTCTCCGACGCCCTGGAAGAAGATGGTCGGCCCGGCCGTCCGACCCGACCCGGGCAGTGCCGCGACAGCCATGGCGACGACCCCGTCCCCGAAGGAAATCAGCACCATCGTGCCGAGGAATTCCGCGAGGCACTCGCCCCAGAGCCCGCCCCTCGACTTCAGTCTGGATCCTCGAACGAGCAATGGAATGGTTTGACTACTCATCCCGCACACCTCCTCCTTTATGACAGCCCATGGATCGGGTCAACCACGGGAACACGGGAAGGTCGTCAGTGAGGCAATCAGCAGGCATTCGCCACGATCGATGAGCGAATAATAGTCCTATTGTTGTGCGGGAACAACCCTCTCGGCGCATTAGCTCTAACTCGCAAAACGGGCGGCCCGTCGGCGATGGGGTGGCTTCAGCAGAAAATCGTCGTGGCCACATATTTGGCCCTCCGACTGAACGTGGAAGCTGCGGACGCTGAGTTCAATATAAGGACCTTTTACCGTGTCACCACGTTAGATATAGTCATCGAGAAGTGGAAAATCCCGACCTACAAGGTGCGGCAGGCGGCTAGGTAGGCCGTAGATGTTTGCAACGGCGACGCCCACTGTGCTCGTCGTGACGTCGGTGTTCTCCCCCCAAAGTTTGTGTTCATGGCGTGGATCGGGCGGAGCCATGGCCCACGGCTATGGTGACCATCATCTCCGCGCTCGCCCACCTGGAGCTCGACCAACTCTCCGAACGAACCAGGGCTACCATCGTCGTGATCACCTCCCCTTGAAGCAAAACGGGATAGCTCGAAGTCACCGCCGTCCATCGCGCTGTCCGGCGTGACCGCGAGCTGTGAAAGCTCAGAGCTTGAGACCTGCCGATATCGGAAAGATCATCGGGATAAGCGGTGCCACCATCCACCGACATCTCAACTTGACCGCCAGCTGACCGCAGCACCGGAAACCATCAGGACACGATAGGGGTGACCAGTGGGCACTACCCGGAGCAGAGACCAGCGGTCTCGTTGACAGAGGGTCCCTACCGAACCTGTCTGCAATTCCCTGTTTTGCCTTAGTTCGCTTGCACAAGCGGCTCTGGGCTGAATGCAGCGGCCCGTGCTGTCTGTGACAGAGCACCTGGGTCTGAAATAGGTTGACATGAGCCAGGATGTTCGCAAAACCTGCGGATATTTCATTCCCCCACCGATCATCTTCTGCCAGTTGAACATCATCGTCGAAGAGAAGATCGCGAATAGAAGCCCGTCAGGATCCTCGGCAATGAATAACTTCAAGGGCCTTCCTAGCTTGATGCCCCTAGCCCTCTGTAAGTCCAAGCACGATGATGAAGCTCGCCTTAATCTGAAACCGGGCACAAAAGACCCGACAAGTTCGCAAAAAGGCAAAAGCGGCCCGGCTCTCGTATGCGCGTGGATGCTCGACACGATGGTGCGCGTGGACTCGGAGCCTGGAGGCGTCAAGCGCTTCCCGAAACTTGCTCTCGGCCTGACAAAGAGCCTGCCCAACGTCGGTGTGTCCAAAGAAGCCGTCAGCCTGATGAAATTCGCACTGAGAACTGGACTGTAACCAGGGATCATCCACGCTGACAAACAATATTTCGCCAACGCGGTCGTTGGCGGTAAAGGCGGCACCGAGTACATCGAAGGCGGCATCTACTGCCCCGGAACACCCCCCTTGCTGAAGACCGCAACGAAAGATAAACAAGACGGCATCATCGACGTGAAGACCTACCTCGCACGAATCAAGGAACGCCGAGCATTCGAACTCCACACCAAGGAACGCCCCGACGCCTCCAGCAAATAACCACTGCGCTGCCCGGCACTCGGCGACAGCCCCACCGTCACCTGCCCGCTGCGCGAACTCTCCAAAGGGGCAGCCAATCAAGAACGACCCGCGGTCGAACAGGACGACGTGCCCGAATTCCTCGACCGCATCTGCAAACAGCACTCAGACTCTTCCACCAAAGAAGACACCCTGCGGCAAAAGCAAGCGTTCCCGTTCATGAGCCCGGAATGGGACGAGTTTCACGACCACGCCCGCCTGTCCATCGAGTCCCTGCACAGCGGCTTCAAAGACGACGGCAAAGAGCTTGTCGCCTCCTCCGGACGTCGACGTGTTCGAGGCTTCGCCGCCGGCCAGATCCTCGTCACCATCATGCTCATCAACTTCAACCTCCGCACCATCGCGAAGTTCCTCCGCGACGAAGTGGAAGCCGAAGCCGAGCCAGACCGCGTTCGCAAAGACACTATCGTCAGACGCCGAGACCGCGTCTGGGGCAACCTTTACACGAAGACCACCGCCCGCGATTCGATCCTCGACATTGCAGAACGAGGCGAGCTCGAATCCCCGCTGCGAACCTAAAAAACACAGGCTTTCTGACACCGCCGCACGGCACCCACCACCGCAGACCGAAGAATCCAACGCGCCCAAACCAGGGCGCATTCGTCAGTTAACGGCCCACAGCGCCGAT
>JAYTTG010000276.1:0-1701 GCA_043745175.1 Microbacteriaceae bacterium | reverse complement strand
CGGCTGCGCTCTGAGACGTCGCGCCCATTTCTGTTGAACCTATGGCTTCCGCTCGACGATGCTGCCGATGGCACGCCAGAGGACTTCGATGCATCCCGCCACCGGCTTCAGCCGTTCTACGACGAACTCGGGATCGAACTTCCGGCGCTCCCGGATCGATTTATTCCGCCGTTCGACGAGCAGGTCGAAGCTGCTCTCGCGTCTCGTCCCGCAGTACTCAGTTTTGTTTATGGCGTACCGCCAGCGGACGTCGTCTCGCACGCGCAAGAGCGCGGCATCGTGGTCCTCGGCACGGCGACCACCGTGGATGAGGCGGTGGCTCTCGAGCGCGGCGGCGTTGATGCGGTCGTTGCGTCCGGTGCCGAAGCGGCAGGTCATCGAGTGTCATTCCTGCAGCGTGCCGAGGACTCGCTCGTCGGCACTTTCGCTCTTGTGCCCCAGGTCGCCGATGCGATCAGCGTTCCGGTGATCGCCGCCGGAGGCATCGCCGATCGCCGCGGTGTCGCCGCAGCCCTGGCGCTGGGAGCCAGTGGCGTGCAGGTCGGCACAGCCTTTCTTCGCACTCGAGATTCAGCGGTAAACGATTCCTACCGCCAGGCGATCATCGACGCGGCGGCGCACTCGACGGTGTTGACCCGCGCATTGAGCGGACGCCTCGCCCGAGGCATCCCAAACCGTGCCGTCCGCACGATCGAACAGGGTGATCGTGTCGCACCGTTCCCCGCGCAGAACTGGCTCACCGGACAATTCCGGGCGGAGGCGGCGCGTCGTGACTTCGCGGACCTGCAGTCCCTGTGGATGGGTCAGGCCAGCCCGCTTGCACGTTTCGACGAGGCTCAAGCGTTGTACGAAGAGCTGGCTGCCGGTTTCGCCCGTCGCTGAGCCTGGGGCGAGCGACCCACGTCACCGACCCACCACCCACGCCAGCGACCTACCACCTCCCGTTTTTCTCACCGCTGTCGTGTTCGCATATGGCGGTGGTGAGAAAAACGGGAGGTGGTGGCTGAGCGGGAGGCAGAACGGCGAAGGGCCGTCTGCGGACGGCCGACACCCCCGCAAGGACCCTCGGCTAGAGTTCGATGCGGCCCGCCGCGCGGTCCTCGCCCTCGAAAGGACAGCATGAGCCTGGTTCGACTGAACGACGTAGAACTCCGCTTCGAGAACACGCCGATCCTGCGGGAGGCGTTCTTCCGGCTCGAAAGCCGCGACCGGGTCGGGATGATCGGGCGCAACGGCTCCGGCAAGACCAGCATCCTCAAACTCATCATCGAACAGGTGACGCCCGATTCCGGAACGGTCACCATCGACCCCGGCACCCGCATCGGATACTTCTCGCAGTTTTCCGAACTCGACGGAGCCGCGACCATCGTCGAGGTGCTCGAAGGACTCTTCGGTGAGATCGCCACCATCGAGGCGGAGCTCGCGCAGATCGATGCTGAGATCGCCGCCGACCCATCTGCGGACCTCGACCCGCTCATCCACCGGCAGTCCGACCTGTTCGGCGACATGGATCGACTGGATGGCTGGGACTACCGCCGTCGCATCGACACTGCTCTCACGACCCTCGGCTTCACCGAGGCGCACCGGGTGTGTGCGATCGACGCGCTCTCGGGAGGCTGGCGCAACCGTGCGGCGCTCGCCAAGATTCTGCTCGAAGACCCGGATGTTCTGTTGCTCGACGAGCCGACGAACTTTCTCGAC
>JAYTTG010000275.1:0-6191 GCA_043745175.1 Microbacteriaceae bacterium | reverse complement strand
GGCGCCAAGGGTAATCATGATTTGCTCCGGCTCGGTGGGCACGCCGCGCGCGGTGAAGCGGTCTGCGACGGCGGTGCGCAAAACCGGGAGTCCAATCGGATCGAAGCCCGATTCTCCGAGATAGGCCGGCAGTTCGGCTGCGGCTCGCTTGACCGCCTCGATGAGTGCCGGAATCGCGGGAAGTGCCGCTTTGCTGAAGTCGAGGTAACCGGTCTGGTGGGTGTCGAAGGTGAGGCGGAACCGTGAGGGCAGCCGTGCGATGCTGCCCGATCCGCGCAGGCTGTCGAGGAATCCGGCGTCTCTCAGCTCGCCATAGCCTGCGGTCACGGTGGTGCGACTGACCCCGAGCTGCGTGGCGAGGTCGCGTTCCGCGGGCACCCGGGTGCCGAGCGGGATGCGGCCGTCGAGGATGAGCAGGCGGATGCGGTCGGCGAGCGCCGCATACGCGGGAGCGGTAGTGGCCTCGCGCCATCCGCGTACCAAGGAGGCCAATGATCGCGCAGAGAGGGTGTTCATAGAGCCACTCTAGGAGAATTGGCATCTTGCAAGAAAGCCAATTATCGAATTGGATTGTCCCATGATGATTCGCCGTACCGGCCAACTGCTCGTCGGGCTGTTCCTCTACGGATTCGCGATCGCGATGATGGTGCAGGCCGGCATCGGCGTCTCTCCGTGGGACGTGCTGACGCAGGGCATCGCCCGGCAGACTGGTCTCGCGTTCGGCCTCATCACGAACCTCGTTGGGCTGCTCGTACTGGTGCTCTGGATACCGATCCGCCAGAAGCCGGGGCTCGGCACGCTGCTCAACGTGCTGTTGATCGGGCCCAGCGCCCAGTTCGGCCTCTGGCTGCTTCCGGCAGCGCATGAGCTCTGGGAGCAGGTGGCGCTCTTCGCCGGCGGGCTGGCACTGCTCGCCCTCGCGACGGGCCTCTACATCGGTGCGCGATTCGGACCGGGGCCGCGCGACGGCCTCATGACGGGCATCCATCGCCGCTGGGGATGGCGCCTGTGGATCGTGCGCACCTCCATTGAAGTGACGGTACTGGCCATCGGCTGGCTGCTCGGGGGAAATGTCGGTGTCGGCACCGTACTCTTCGCGCTGCTCATCGGACCGATGGTCAACGTGACCATCCCGTTGCTGACTGTGCCGATCGCGCCGACTGCGGTTGCCGCTGCCGAACGGGTGCCATCATGATCATCGCCCTGTAGCTTGCCACCTTCGGTCCGAGGGCGTCCGTCACCGCGTTCGCGATTGTCCGGCGGCACGGGAACTGCCCGCAGCCGACGCACATCCAGTGCTGAGGGGCAGGCGTCCATCCCTATCCGTGACTTTTACCCCACACGTGTGACACCCGCCGCACTCACGAAGGGACATCAGCGGAGGGAGACGACGGTACAGGGGACCATCGGGTGCCCCAAGATCCCGCCGTGTCGATCGCCGTGGGTCGCGGCGAAACGATCGCTGGTACTCCCCAGCTCCGCCCGCGCAGGATGCGGAAGCGCTGCGCTCGCACTGGCGCCCCTGCTTCGCACCGGCAGCCCCCGCTTGCGCAGACACGGGTGGGCGTGAGCAGGCCGATATCGCCGGAGCGTTGCAGAGTGTCGAGCGTGGTGCCCGACCAACGGGTGATCTACTGCATCGGCACGTTCGTTCGTTGACTCCGTCGTGGCTCTCGCACGGGGAGGTGACCACGCGTAGAGGTCGAATGCGATTTCGAGCTTCCAGCGGCACCTCCGCGGCCCTGAGCGACACTCGCGCCCGCATGTTTGGGCGCGAGTGTCGCTCAGGGCCGCGGAGACTCAGGGGGCGTCTTGATTCCCGAGCCGCGGCTCCTTTGCAGCGCACCCTTGCGCAAATCTAACTCGAGATATATCTTGAGTTTGCAGAAACGCATTATGGCTCGAACGTGGATGCCGCGGCATCCACCGCACACCCACCCAATCGAAGGAGACCCCATGGCCCAGGAGAAGTGGCTCATCGACGGCGAGAAGACCATCGATATCGAGATGATCCGCAAGCTCAAGGTTGGCCTTATCGCTGGTCAGGTGAACATCGTCGGACACGACGACCCCGGCGCTCGCGTCGAGGTGCACTCGGTGCGCGGCAAAGCGCTCGCAGTCACGATCAACGGGGACACGCTCGAGATCGACCATCCCCAGCTCGGCTGGGACAATTTCATCGAGGTGTTCAAGTCGTTTCGCGGCAGCGCGAGCGCGGACATCAGCATCATGGTTCCGCGCGATATCGACCTCAAGTTCGGCATCGTGACTGCGAGTGCGCTCATCAGCGGACTGACCGAGGATGCCCGCATCAGTACTGTGAGCGGCGACGTGATGATCGACAGCCATTACGGCGACCTCGAACTCAACACGGTGAGCGGCGAAATATCGGTGCGCGACCACCGCGGCAGGATCGTGGCCCACACCGTCTCTGGCGACCTGACGGCGAGTGGCGAGATCAGATCGTTTACCAGTGACGGGGTCTCCGGCAACGTGTTCCTCGACATCCGGGGTATCCCCAAACTGGTTCGGATCAATACCGTGAGTGGCGACATCACGACGCGCCTCGAGCCGAACGTGCCCGTGCAGTACAAAATCAACACCGTGAGCGGCAAACTGCAGCTCGACGACTCCGAGATCCGCGGGGTGCGTGGCGCATATACCGGCACGTTCGGCACGCTGGAGGAGCACTCGCTCGAATTCCGCGCCAACACGGTCAGCGGCGACGTCTCCGTGCTGCACGCGGTGAGCGCATGACTCCCCCGGTCTTCGCCCACGGCCACCTGCGGCTATACCTGCTCAGCATTCTCGCGACCCGGCCGATGCACGGCTACGAACTCATCCAAGCGCTCGGGTCCCGCTTCGGCGGCACCTACGTTCCGAGCGCCGGCACGATTTACCCCCGTCTCGCCAAGCTGGAAGACGAAGCGCTCGTCACGAAGTCGACCGACGGACGCAAGACCGTCTACGAGATCACGGATGCCGGACGGGCGGAGCTTGAAGCCCGTCGCAGCGAACTCGATGGCATCGAGAATGACGTCACCGACTCGGTGCGCCGCCTCGCCGACGAGGTGCGCGCCTCGGTGAACGACGCCATGAAGACGCTGCGGGCCGACCTGGCGGCGGCGGCGCGCGAGGCCCGGGCGGATCCTCGCGAGGCCGGTCGCGCGATCCGTGGAGAACCGCTGCGCGAATCTGCGGCGACCCGATTGCGCGAGGCCGAGATGGTACTCGACGAATTCCGTCACCAGGTGCGCATCGACCTGCGGGGCCGCGTTGGGCAGGGGAACCTCGGCGAGGACGTCGTCTCGACGCTGCGAGAGCAGCTTGCACAGGTGCGGCAGAACCTGCGCGGCTGATCCGCCTCGCCGCGCCATCTCGCCTCGTGCCGCCGCCTCTCGCGCCGCCCGGGCCCGCCCGCGCCTGAGCCGCCCGCCTCTCGCCGCCCGCGCCCCTGCCGCGCCCCACGCCTCCCGCACCCGCGCCGCCAACGCCGCCCGCGCCTAAGCCGACCGTTTTTCCGACCACCTCCCTGTTTGCACACCGAGGTGGTCGGAAAAACGCGAGATGGTGATCGGAAAGACGGGAGATGGTCGGTGGAAAAACGGGAGGTGGTCGGAAAAACAGGAGGCGGTTCGGTCGACCCCGGATTGGGAGCTTGGTTGCCCGGAGTATCCCCCGTTGTGGCGACTGATTTCTAGGCGCCCTCGGTTCAGGTGTAGTGTCGCACTCCGTGACTAGCGAAGTACGCTCGCCGAAACGATGGCTCATCGGCGATCCGCTGGCCTCCGAGAAACTCGAGGGCCAGCTCCTCCCGAAGCACCTTGCGCTGCCTATTTTCGCGAGCGATGCACTGTCTTCCGTTGCGTATGCGCCGCAGGAACTGCTGCTCATCCTCACCCTCGGCGGTCTTGCCTTCCTGAGCTTCGCACCCTGGGTGGCAGCCGCCGTCGTGCTGCTGCTCGTTGTGGTGGTCACCTCGTACCGCCAGCTCATCAAGGCATATCCCTCGGGCGGTGGTGACTATGAGGTCGCCCACAAGAACCTGGGCGAAAAGTCGGGGCTGGTCGTCGCCTCCGCGCTGCTCGTGGACTATATCCTCACCGTCACGGTTTCGGTCGCCTCCGGCGTGGATAACATCATCTCGGCATTCCCGGTACTCAATACCTATCGGGTCGAGATCGCGGTCGGTTTCGTGATCATTCTCGCCGCAATCAACCTCCGCGGCGTCGCCGAATCGAGCAAGACCTTCGCGCTTCCCACCTATCTCTTCATCGCGTCGACGGGTGTAATGATCGCCACCGGGTTGGTGCGGGCCGCGCTCGGCGACACCCCGATCGCGGCATCCTCAGCCTTCACCGTCAAAGACCCGGCGAGTCTTACCCAGGTCGCGTTCATCCTGCTGCTTCTCCGGGCTTTCGCGAGCGGATGTTCCGCCCTCACGGGTGTCGAAGCCGTGGCGAACGGGGTGCCGGCCTTCCGCCGCCCAAAGATCAAGAACGCGCAGAGAACTCTCGTGCTCATGGGCTCAATCGCCATCGTGCTCTTCATCGGAATCATGGCGCTGGCACTCATCAGTAAGGTGCACTACGCGGAGTCGGCCTGCGACCTCCAGGGATTCAAGGACTGCACCACGGCGCCCCAGGCCAGCGTAATCTCGCAGATTGCCACGGCCACCTTCCCCGGCGGCGGGTACTTCATGTTCTACGTGATCCAGGGGGCGACGGCGCTGGTGCTGCTGCTCGCGGCCAATACAGCGTTCAACGGCTTCCCGCTGCTCGGCTCGGTGCTGGCCCGTGACTCCTACGCGCCGAAGTCCCTACAGACTCGCGGCGACCGCCTCGTCTACTCGAACGGGGTGCTCGTGCTCAGCGGCGCGGCCATCCTCCTCCTGGTCATCTACCGCGCGAATCTCACCCAGCTCATCCAGCTTTACATCATCGGCGTGTTCGTGTCGTTTACCCTCGGCCAGACCGGGATGGTCGTGCACTGGACGCGGATGCTGCGCGATGGACGCGAAAGCCTGAGCAAGACACAACGCGGCCAGGTCTGGCGCAGCCGGGCAATCAATGCCACGGGCGCGACTTTCACAGGAGTCGTGCTCATCGTCGTCACGATCACCAAGTTCACTCACGGCGCCTGGCTGGTGTTCGCGATCATGCCCGTGCTTTTCTTCCTGATGCTGCGGATCAACCGCTACTACGCGGAGGTGGCCAAGGACATCGAGGTCGACCCCACCACCTCCTTCGGGGCCACCGGAGACCACGCCGTCGTGCTCGTCGGCAAGATGCAGAAGCCAACCCTCAAGGCCCTCGACTACGCCATCGCAGCGCGCCACGACAGCATCGAGGCTGTGCACATCAACATCGACGACCACGCCTCGGAGCAGCTCTCGAAGCAGTGGGACGAGATGAACATCCAGGTGCCGTTGCGCATTGTGCCCTCGCCCTACCGCGACATCAGCATGCCCCTCATCAACTACATCAAGGCGCGTCGGGCCGAGTTCGGCTCCGAAGTCGTGACGGTTTACACACCGCAGTACATCGTGGGCCGCTGGTGGGAAAACCTGCTGCACAACCACAAGGCCCGCCGCATCCGTCAGAAGCTGATGCTCGTGCACGGCGTCACGATCGCGCTGGTGCCGTGGTTGCTCGACTCCTCGCGCAATCTGTACAGCCGTTCGTACCGCCCGCTGCCGGGCGAGTCCCGTCGTGGCGAACCCCGTCGTCCGATCATGCGCAAGCCGCTTCCGCCCGCCGCGCCCGCCGCCCGCACATCGAGTGTGAGTCACGCAGAGGGTCGGAGCGAGAGCCAGGTCGACCGTGCCGCGCGTCTCGCGCGCGAGACCGCCGCCAAGAAGTCCTCGGCACGGAAGTAGTCCCCATGGCAGGCTGGCGTGAAGTGGCGGCGGTCGCGGTAGGGGGCGTGATCGGCACGGGGCTACGGCTGACCCTCGATACGGTGATCCCCCATACCGATACGGAGTTCCCTCTCAGTACCCTGCTGATCAACGTCGTGGGATCCTTCGTTCTCGGTGCCCTCGTCGCCACTGTCTGGCGTCGGGCACGAACGCCCAACTGGCTCAAAGTGGGGCTCGGTACCGGCACGGTCGGCTCGTTCACCACCTTCTCGGCCCTCATCATCTCGCTCATCGCCCAGGCACACAACGGCCTGTGGATGCTCGCAGTGCT
>JAYTTG010000274.1:0-6201 GCA_043745175.1 Microbacteriaceae bacterium | reverse complement strand
TTAGTCGGGCTGGTGGCCTGGCCGAGCAGTTGCACGGAGTCGCCATCCGGGTCGATACCGGTGAGCGGGATCGTTATCCGAACGGTCTTACCGGCGAGCACACGAGCCGTCACGGTCTGGGGGACCGGCGGATTATTCGTTGCTAACACCGCTTCCCGCACTGAGATCTTCACCTGGGCCTGCGCAACCTGGCCGAAAGGATCAGAGATTTCGTAGACCGCGGAGAAGTCACCGGGTCGTTGGGGCGCTAAGTAGCGCAGCACGTTGCCCGAGGCGAACAGGAGTCCGGAGTTGCCCCCGAGCGCCTTCGAGAGCACAGGCTTGAGGGTCAGCGCTGCGCCATCCGGTTGCACGTCGTTGGCGAGCACCGGGATATCGATGGCGTCACCAACCCGCACGGTGATGTGATCGTCGTTGGCGATCGGTGGCTGGCGACGAGTCGGCGCGGGAATCTCCACGACGTTCACCACGCCCTCGGCAGTGGCAAGCCCATTGCTGATGCGATAGTTGAAGGCCACCGTGCCTAATTCGAGCGGCGCGGTGAGTGTGACCCGGATTGCCCGTTGCTCGATCACGTCGGCGGTCACCCCGGAATTGGGTGTCACGTTGTAAACCCCGGTCACGAGCAGTACCCCGCCGGCCGGATCTCGGTCGGTCGACGCGACATCAATGGTCTGCGTGCTCAGTGACTGCACGAAAATGTTCTTCGGGATAGTGATTGGTTTGGTGTTGGGGTCGGGAGGTGCAGCCACATCGATGCGCACGATCCCGTTGGCGGTCTGGTCGCCGTCGTTGACGACGTAGTCGATGTAGTGTGTGCCCACTTGGTCGCTCACGAACCGGAAGGTGCCCGCTTCCAGACTCGGGGTGATTGTCACTCCGCTCTTGGCCGGCACGCTCGCGAGCCGCAGGGTTCCTGTGCCGCCCCGCACGTGTTCAAGCGGCGTGAGCGTGATCTCCTGGCCCGCGTAGGCCTGTTTGTAATAGGGGTCAGGGATGATCGGCACCGATCCTGGCGCCTTGACGGTCACAGCGAGGGCGCCCGCACCGCTCGCCTTACCGTCCGAGACGACGAGCGCGACAGATCTCACGCCTGTCGTCGACCCTCCGTCGGTGAAGACGACCGTCCCTTCCGGCTTAAAACTCACCGTGTCCGGCGCTGCGGTCGCGGCGGAGGTGAGGTAGAACGGGTCGCCGTCCGGATCTACCCAGTCACCGAGCGCCGTCGTCGTGACCCGGCCTCCCGAGGCGACGAGAGCCCTGGTCTGGCGAACCTGGTACGGCGGGGAATTCTCCGACGGCAAGCGCACGATTACCGTGACCTTGGCGCTCGCAGTGCCGCCCCGACCATCGCTTATCGAGTAGCCGAACGACACCGTCCCTCTCGCCGACGCAGTGAGTGTGATCTGCGCCTGTTGACCGTCGTTGATTATGTCGAGCCGACCGACCGACCCATCGATGGCCGTCACTTCGCTGATCACGAGCACATCACCGTTGGGATCGTAGTCGTTGAGTAGCAGGGGAAGCGCGCTCGTGCGTCCTGGTCTCGCGCCGAACGATTCGTCTACGGCCACCGGGGGCAACTGTGTCCTTTCGGGCACTGGCGGGGTGTCCTCGGACCTGAGCTCGACCTGGTGTTGTGTCTTGCGGGCTGCGATCAGATCGGACCAGTTGTCGATGAATTCACCGTTCTGCTGCACCGCCCAAACCCCCCCACCCCGCGGATCGCTCAGCACGAGTCGATCGGCGTTCGAGACGAACGTCAGAGAAGACGCTGCCGCCGGCACCGAATTGAGGGACAGCGACACGGCCGCTCCCGAGCCGCACTTCCGCCACGCCGCGCCAGTTGACCAGGCTGCAAAAATACACGGGCCCATAACGCGGGGTGGCGCGGGGATGCCTCCTTTGACGTCCACGAGACGCGACTCGCCAGCACCACCGAGCGGCACGCTCAGGAGACCTGCCGCAGAAGCGATCAGCACCGCATCGCCCTCGGTGGACGCCTCCTGCAGCACAGGGTTACTCCCCGGAGGAATCCGCTTGGATAGGTCGACCGTCCCGTTCGCCGAAAGCATCGTGCGACTCACCGAGTCGAAGAGAACCCAACGGCCGCCGACGGAGCTCACCGAGACATCCCGTCGCGTGCCACCGAAAAGCGCCTTGGCAGTTTCGGCCACAGTGTTGGAATGCGCGGCATCAACTCGGTAGACCCGGCGAGCATCGGCGGAGTAGGCGAACAGCATGCCATCCGGAGTCACACTCGTCACCGCCTTCGCTCCGAGGTTGAGGGTCGCCTGCGACTGGGCATTAAAAGTCGGCAGCTGCGCGAGAGGAACAATCCAGACCTGTCCGGTGAGACCGGCCGCGATCACGACATTGTCACCTGCGAGAGAAAGCTGGGGATTCTGGGGGGGCAGCGGCACGCTGTTCAGCACCTTCGAGGTGGCGGGATCGACTATGTCGACCTTGCTATCAGTGCGATCGAACAGCAGGACGGTTGCACCGCGCTGGATCGTCTGGATGTCCGCTCCGCTGGAGGTGACGACCGTGTTGAGGGCGAGCACCTGCGTGTTGGCCCGGCCGATCACCTGCGAGGCACCGTTTGCCACCCAGACTGAGCCATCGTTCAGGTCAAGGCGCTGCGCCGTGTACCCGGTCGACACGATCGCGACAGCGGCGACGAGCGCCGCGATCACTGATCCACTCGTCGCGGTGGCGACGAGTGGGCGGTGGCGGGAAATCCAATGCCTCACACTCATCTGCGTGTCGTCACCCCCCCGAGGTCGACGCACTTCTCCGCGCTCGCGGGTCCCGTCTTGCCCTGGCGATTGACGGCGACGGTAATGCAGACCCGATCTCCGGCCTTGGCATCTTGCGCGAAGTAGTCCGACGAGGTCTGCAGGGCCGATCGACCATCCCCGGTGGTCACTTGATAGGAGTCATCGGCTGTGAGCCCAGGATCTGCCCAGCTGAACTTGATCGAGCCTGAGCCTTCCGTGGCGACGATGTTCGTCACGAGCGGGATCCTGTCCGAGTTGGCACGGATGAGCACGAAAGTAGCGGTCGCCCCGAGTGCGATCACGAGCACCGCACTCACTATGAGACCCCACGCGAGCGCGCGCATCCCTCGCCCGCGCTTTACCGGGCTCGTTCCGCTGCTCTGGCCCCTCTGACGGCTGTTCTGCCCACCGGCGGTCTGCCGCATCAGGGTGCCGACTGGCGCGTAGGTGACACTGGCCGAGCGGCGGCGCTGGCGGCCTCGGGAGGTGGGTACTGCTCCTCCAATCCCGCGGATTCGCGTGCGATCCTCGAGGTCCGAGATCGTTGCGAGCGCCCAGTCGTCCATTGCGACCTCGATCGGCGTCTGCGGCATTCCGAGCTCGGTCTCGATCGACTGCAGTTCGCGCACCAGCTCGAGCACACTCGCCGGACGGTTTTCCAGCTTGCGGGACATCGCTTGTGCGAGCACTCGTTCGAGACTCGGCGGCACGTCGGAGCGCCCGATCGGCTGGGGCCGGGCACGGTTAATACGTGAGATGAGGTCGGTGGACTTGTTTGACTCCCCGGGGACCTCGAAGGGCGATCGGCCGGCGAGTAGCGAATACACGGTGGCAGCGAAGGACCAGACCTCCGATGCGATGCTGCCGGGTGTCTCATCCATCAACACTTCCGGCGCTGACCACGGAATTGACAGGCCAACCGACTCGTGGGTGTCCGCCTCGCTCAGCGTGGATGCGATACCAAAGTCCGAGAGCACCGGATGTCCGTAAGCGGTCAGCAGGATGTTCGAGGGTTTGATGTCGCGGTGCAGTACGCCCGCGCGATGCGCGGTTTCGATCGCGCTGCCGATTTTTACGGCAATACGAAGTACTTCCGGAACCGGGATACGCTCGCGCCGGTACCGCTCGCTCAGCGACGACGAGCAGAGCTCCATCACCAGGTAGGGACGACCGTCGGACGACACGCTCGCCTGGTACACCGTGAGGATCGACGGATGCGAACTCAGCTGGGCCATGAGGTTGGCCTCGGCCTGGAACATCTGACGCACCTGGTCATTGACGACTTCGCTCAACATCACCTTGACAGCGACCTGGCGACGCGGCATGTTTTGTTCATAGAGGAAGACGTCGGCGAAACCGCCTGAACCGAGCACGTGGATCGTCGAGAATCCGGGCAGCACGGGAGGTTGGGAAGGCAATCGTCGTGCCATCTCGCCTCCTTCGACGACACCGGCTGGAGGCCGGTCGATCAGTGGGCCGGGTAAATCCCGGTGTCTTATTGTAGACACTCCTTGTTTAGGGCCAGTTGGACAAATCTGCTGGTCACAGGCCTGTTTTTGACCCCCCTTCGGGGGTCAGGCCTACAGCGTCGGGGTGGGCGAGGTTCGGGGAATGGTGTTCTCGAACTCGCCGAGACCGGAAGTCTCGAGCACGTCGATGACGATGGTGGTGATGTTGTCACGCCCGCCACCTTCGAGCGCAGCCTCAACAAGTGCGACGGCAGTCTCTTCGGCGCTGAGACCGGCGGCGAGATGCAGGCGGATGGCCTCAGCATCCAGTTCCTTGGTGAGGCCGTCGGAGCACACCAGCAGCCGAAGCCCTTCCCGCACAGGCACGACCCAGTAGTCGGGCACCGCCTCGATATTGAACCCAACCGCCCGGGTGATCACGTTGCTGTCGGGATGCGATTCGGCTTCTTCCGCGCGAATCACCCCGGCATCCACCAATTCCTGCACCACCGAATGGTCTACGGTCACCTGCACGAGTGTCTCGCGCTCGAAGAGGTAGACCCGTGAATCACCAACGTTGAAGACCGTCCAGAATGGCTCGTCGCCCTGCAACGAGAGCGCGGCTCCGGTGACAGTGGTGCCGACCCCCAGTTCCTTCTCGTCGGCCGCCAGGCCGATGTCGATGGTCGCCGCTTGAAGCCCGCGCTCGATCGTGTCGGCGTCGGTGAACGACTCGGTCACCGCCTCAGCCAGCCGGGTAACGACTGCCGCACTGGCGATATCGCCAGCGGAATGCCCACCCATGCCGTCGGCGACGGCGAAGATCGGCGCCCGCGCCAGGAAACTATCCTCATTATGAGCACGGCGGCGTCCCGTGTCGGTGACTGCTCCCCACGCAAGCACGAGCCGGGCATCCGGAAGGTCAGGGATGTCCACTCGGAAGCGCGCATCACTCGTGCCGATCTCGGTCACGGAAGCCTTTCGCGAGTCATTGGGGAGGTCGGCTCGTTAGACCAGGCGCTCGATGGGGAGGATCTCAACAGTATTGCCGTCCCCAATATCCACCACAGTGCCCGCCGAGACGACGAGCGACTCGCCCTGGCGAAGTTTTTGTGAGGAGGATCCGGGGATCGAGACAATGGTGCCGTTGGTTGATCGAAGGTCGGTGACGATGACGGATGCCCCCTGCTGCCGCAATTCGACGTGCGTGCTCGATACCTCGCGACCGGGCGACGGCACCCGCACCAAACGCGGCACCCCTCCGATCGCGATGCGCGGGGAGACGGGCTGACGGCCGATCAGCGCGGGAGCATCCAGAGGGATCGGTTCGTGACGATTGACCCGGATGCGATACCAGGGCACAGTCAGCCCATCGGGATCGATCGGAAGCCCCACTCGCGGCGCGACCGGTCGTTCGACCACGATCGGATGACTGCGAGGCGGCTCCACGAGGGCCGGCGGCTCCACGAGGGCCGGCGGCTCGACGAGGATCACTGGGTCCACGAGAGCCGGGGGCTCGGAGAGGGCTCCGGGCTCCGGGCGAGCCGAAGGTACACCGGGATCACCATGCCCGGGAACCAACAGGCCCGCCGGTGACGGAACGAATGTATCCGCCTCGAGATCCTCCGGTTCCGCCGGGGCGATGCTCGGACGCGGTCGAACGACGGTGTGGTCCGCATCGTCCGGGTGCATACCTACCATTCTGTCGCCAGATACGGCGTAGCGTGAAGTCCGGCCCGAGACGTCAGCGCCCGATATAGCTCATAACGTGCTTGATACGGGTGTAGTCCTCGAATCCGTAGCTGGAGAGATCCTTGCCGTAGCCCGAGTGCTTGAAGCCACCGTGAGGCATCTCCGCCACTATCGGAATGTGTGTATTGATCCACACGCAGCCGAAATCGAGGTGCTTGGCGAAGCGCATCGCCCTGCCGTGATTCTGCGTCCAGACACTCGATGCCAGGCCATAGCGCACG
>JAYTTG010000273.1:0-1709 GCA_043745175.1 Microbacteriaceae bacterium | reverse complement strand
CGATGGCCGTGTCATCCACGGTGCGTTCTCTCGTCGCTGCGCTGCACTCCCCAGCCGAGGGCCCGATCACGTGGTGGTCGAGCGCGAACATCCAGGTCTGGAGCACCCGGCCGTGGAACCAGGACGGCACCCAACTGCCCTCGGTCTTCCATTCACGGGTGGCGTTCAGCGTCAAGTTCAGCGACTTCGCGGCGATGGCGTCGTGGATCGAACGGGTCGCAGTGCTCGACGGCCCCACCGTCGGCGACATCTCCTGGGCTCTCACCGTGGCTCGCAAGACCGCGGTTATCGCCGAGGTGCGATCGCGGGCGGTCAAGGATGCCGTGGCGAAAGCGAGCGTGTAAGCCCAGAGCATCGGACTCGGTTCGGTACGCGCGCTGGCGCTCGCCGATCCCGGCATGCTCGGCGACCGGGTTGGGGCATCCGAAGACGGCGGCATCCACCCGGTGTCGCGGATGATGGCCACCGGTGCCGCCCCGGAACTGTCACTCACCCCGGAAGACATCCATGTCGACGTGGTGGTCGACGCGCGGTTCGTCGCCAGCTGAGCCTCATGCGGGCGGGAATCACGGTCTTCGCTGGCGCGACCCTCGCGAACACGATTGACTACGCTGACTCGACCCCGGGAGACAGGGCGGCCACAGCGTCAGTCGCCGAGGTTACGGCGGGCCGACATGGCCCGATCCGCTTCGCGATTGTCTTGGCGCTCGCGCAGCGCCTGGCGCTTGTCGTACTCGCGCTTGCCCTTGGCTACGGCGATCTCGACCTTCGCCCGTCCGTCGCTGAAATAGATCTTCAGCGGCACGAGGGTGTAGCCGCCCTCTTTGGTCTTGTTATGGAGCTTGAGGATCTGCGCCTTGTGCAGCAGTAGTTTGCGCTTGCGGCGGGGCGGATGATTGGTCCAGGTGCCCTGGTTGTATTCGGGAATGTGCACGGCATCCAACCAGGCTTCGCCGTACTCGACGAAGGCGTAACCGTCGACAAGGGACGCCCTACCCTCACGTAAAGACTTCACCTCGGTGCCGGTGAGAACCAATCCCGCTTCATAGGTGTCTTCTATCGTGTAGTCGTGGCGCGCTTTGCGATTGGTGGCCACAACCTTCTGGCCACGTTCCTTCGGCACGATTCACTCCTGGCTTGATTGCGCCCAGGATATCTGCGCGCAGCCCTCCACTCTAACGGGGTCTAGACCTTCAGATACCGGCTGATTGCGAAACTCGCGGACGCCGCAGCCAACACGGCGCCCACCACGAGCAGGATCGGAACGACTGCATACGCTTCCGACATGCCGATGAAGGGCGTGTCAAGCGACTGGGTGCCGAGGTAATCCTGCACGAAGAAGCGCACGATCGAGACGACAGCGAGGCTCGCAAGAATCGATCCGACGAGCGCGGCGATCACCCCTTCCAGGATGAACGGTGTCTGGATAAAACGGTTTGATGCTCCAACCAGGCGCATGATACCGAGCTCCCGTCGCCTCGAAAAAGCCGACAGGCGGATGGTGGTTGCGATGAGAAGCACGGCGGCCACCAGCATGAGCACCGCGATACTCACCGCGGTGAGACTGGCAGCATTGAGCGCCGCGAAGATCGGATCGAGATACTTGCGTTGGTCTACGACCTGCTCGACTCCGGCGAGGCTCGCCACGCTCTCGCGGATAACGTCAGCCTTCGACGGGTCCTTGAGATTGATCGAGAACGTCTCGGACA
>JAYTTG010000272.1:0-1710 GCA_043745175.1 Microbacteriaceae bacterium | reverse complement strand
AATAAGAAGTTCAGCGTCCAGCCGCCGAAAACTCGTACCTTGCGCTCCCACATGGGAACGGCCAGTACGTGGTACCCCCGGTGCATGAACCAGGCGGTCAGCCCCGTGATGCCGATCTTGCCGGACTGGAATGCACCTTCGCCGAGCCCGAGTCCAGCGACGGCCCCGAGGTTCTTGTGGAAGTACTCCCTTGGCAGGTCACCGCGCAGCGTCGCGACGATGTTTTTCGACATGAGCTTGCCCTGGCGAACCGCGTGCTGGGCGTTCGGAACGCAGTAGCCAGCAATACCGGCACCCGTGAGGTCGGGAACCGCCGAGACATCCCCGGCACCCCAGGCGTCCGCCACCACTCCGTCGTCGTTGATCACGCGGAGGTCAGCCTGCACTCGAAGGCGACCGCGTTCCTCGACCGGAAGGTCGGTGTTGCGCAGCATCGGACTGGCCATGACGCCGGCCGTCCAGACGATGAGGTCGGTTTCGAAGGTCTCCCCGGTTGACAGCTGTATGACGCCATCGACCGCGGAGGTCAGCTGCGTCTCGAGATGGATCTGGGCGCCGCGCTGGGCGTAGTTCTTTATCACCCAGTAGCTCGTCTTGAGCGACACCTCCGGCATGATTCGGCCCATCGCCTCGATCAGGTGGAGATGGGTGTCGTCGAACGAAATGGTCGGGTAGTAGCGCAGTAGGTCGGTCGCAAGGCTGCGCAATTCGCCGAAGATCTCGATGCCGGCGAAGCCGCCGCCGACGACCACGAAAGTGAGAAGGCGATCACGCTCGGGACCGGCCGGAAGAAGTGCGGCCTTGTCGAAGTTGGTGAGCACGCGATCGCGGATCGCTGTCGCCTCTTCGATGGTTTTGAGCCCGATAGCCTGGTCGGCCACCCCGGGAATCGGGAAGGTGCGCGAGACCGATCCGGCGGTGACGACGATGATGTCGTACGCGAACTCCCACGGTTCGCCGATCTCTGGCGTGATGGTCGCGGTCTTGGTCGCGTGGCTGATGCCGGTGACCTTGGCGGTGATGACCGTGGTCTTCTCGAGGTGACGACGGTGGGACACCACCGCATGGCGCGGCTCGATCGATCCTGCCGCGATCTCCGGCAGGAACGGCTGGTAGGTCATGTAGGGAAGGGGATCAACGATGGTGACCTCGGCCTCACCCGGCCGCAGCGCACGCTCCAGCTTGAGAGCGGTGTAAAAACCGGCGTAGCCGCCGCCGACAATCAGGATTTTAGGCATATAAGTAAGTCTATGGCCTGCGCCGCGACCCCTGGGACTGTCGGAAGATGGTGAACTCGCGGAAAATGCTCCGCAGCACCAGAATCAGCAACGTCGCAAAAACGGCGTAAACCAGAACCGGTATTCCAATGTCTCGCAGGTCGCCGACAGCCGGCAGCACCCGCCCGAAGGGGCTCACCGGCGCCGCGATCACCGTCGGCGTGGGGGGGCGAGTGGGCGTGGGTGTGATGGTCGGTGTCGGCTCCGGCGATGCCACCGCCCGACGATTGAGACGGATCCAGTCCTTGAGTTCGTTGGCCGGATCCGTCGTCACGCTCGCCACTGTGGCGCTGACTGCAGCGGAGGCGTCGAACAGCCCGCTGCCGTAGACGATCGGGTTGCCCTTCGACCGAGCGGTCGCCGTGAGGCGGTTGATCAGGTTTCCGGCGCTGAGCCGAGGGTGCGAAGCCTTGATGAGGGCGAGCACCCCGGC
>JAYTTG010000271.1:0-1714 GCA_043745175.1 Microbacteriaceae bacterium | reverse complement strand
TAGCGCACCGATCCCCGCCCTTCAGGCCCAGTCGCGCGCTACCCTCGCCGATGTCGGCCGGCTCGCTGGCGTAAGCCCCAAAACTGTTTCGCGAGTGGTTCTCGGCAGCAGCAATGTGTCGCAGGAGACCCGGGAGAAGGTACTGACTGCAGCCCGCTCGCTGCGCTTCCGACCGAACCACCTTGCGCGCAACCTGCGCCATGGCAGCGTGACGAACACCGTCGCCTTCGTCATCGGTGACCTCACGAACCCGTTCTATTTTCTTGTCGCCGCTGGCATCGAACGGGAACTCGCCCGTCACGGCCTCATGATGATCCTTGCCGCGACGGATGACGATCCGGCGAGCGAAGAGCGCGTTGTGGAGACCCTCCTCAAGCAGCGTGTGCGGGCGCTGCTGATGGTGCCGATCGCCTCCGACCAGGCCTACCTCGAGGGTGAGCGCCAGCTCGGCACCCCGGTCGTCTGCATCGACCGGCCGGCTCACAATCTCATCGCAGACTCCGTGGTGCTCGCGAACTTCGAGGGAACAGCCGAAGCTGTTCGCGGGCTGATCCGGGCCGGCCACCGTCGCATCGGTTTCGTCTGCAGCCCGGCCGCCCTGTACACGCATCAGGAGCGCCTGCGCGGATACCGCCACGCCCTGCGCGAAGCGGGTATCTTCGACTCATCCCCCTGGGAGCGGCTGGAAGATGCCGACGGGCCCACCGCCGAAGAGTCTGTGCGCGACCTGCTCGCGATGACCGAGCCACCTACCGCGATCGTCGCGGGCAACAACCGTGCGAGCTCTGGTGTTGTCCGTGCGCTTCGAAACCATTTCGACGAGATCGCGTTCATCGGCTTCGACGACTTCGAGCTCGCGGATGCCGCGGGCATCAGTGTGATCGCCTACGACCCTGGCGAGCTCGGGCGCCAGGCCGCTCGCCTCGTGGTGGCCCGACTCGACGACCCGGTCGGGCCTCCCCAACAGATCGAGATCCCGACCCACCTCATCCAGCGCGGATCAGGCGAACTCACCGCTCCCCTCGATTGACAACTCCGCTGTCAGCGCTGAAAGGACTGTTCCCAGATGCCCAATTTCCCAGAACGCCCACCCATCTCGGTCATCGTCTGGGGTGAAAACCGGCATGAGCAGACCGACCCAACGATCGCTGAGCGCTATCCGCACGGCATGCACGGCGCCATCAGGCAGGGAATCGAAGAACACCTCGGTTCCCGCGCAGAGGTCACGACGGTCACCCTTGACGACCCCGAGCACGGTCTGACAGAGGAGCGGCTTGCCGCGGCCGACGTGCTGGTCTGGTGGGGTCACGCGGCACACGACGAGGTCGCCGACGAGATCGTCGAACGCGTCCATCGCCACGTACTGGCCGGGCTCGGCCTGATCGTGCTGCATTCGGGGCACTTCTCCAAGATCTTCCGGAAGCTCATGGGCACCTCCTGTTCGCTCCGCTGGCGGGGGGAGATCGATCGCGAGCTGGTTTGGACCGTAGACCCGACGCATCCGATCGCCCAGGGAATCTCCCACCCGATCGTCATCGAGCAGCAGGAGATGTATGGGGAGTTCTTCGACATTCCGACTCCCGACGAACTGATCTTCATCAGCTCGTTCAGCGGTGGCGAGGTCTTCCGCAGCGGATGCACCTGGAAGCGCGGGCACGGACGGATCTTCTTCTTCAGCCCGGGCGACCAGGAATACCCGGTGTATTTCCAGCCC
>JAYTTG010000270.1:0-6248 GCA_043745175.1 Microbacteriaceae bacterium | reverse complement strand
TTCCTCACCCTTGGTCACCGGCCGCTGCCGACTGGTGACGATTCTACCGATGCGCGTCATTGCGGCCGATTCGACCCGCCTCCCTCACCCCAAAACGCGGGAGATTCGCCACCGAAGTGATCGTTCGGCGGGAGAACCCTCTTTTCGTGGCGAATCTCCTACGTTTTCGAAGTAGGGCCAACGGCGGGGTGGTGCTCAGCGGGCGCGTGGGTGGGCGGCCGTGTACATGTCCCGGAGGGTATCGGCTGTCACCAGCGTATAGATCTGCGTCGTAGCGACGGATGAGTGACCGAGAAGTTCCTGCACCACGCGCACATCCGCACCGCCCGCAAGCAGGTGCGTGGCGAACGAGTGCCGGAAGGTGTGCGGTGAAATCTCGAAGCCGAGCTTCGCCTGCTCCGCCCGGGCGCGGATGATGAGCCACGCGTTCTGCCGTGAGACACGCTGGCCGCGGACGCCGAGGAATAGTGCAGGGGTCGATCTGCCGCGGGTAGAGAGTACCGGCCGCGCCCGCACCAGGTAGGCGTCGATGGCGGCCTGCGCGTAAGAGCCCAGCGGCACGATCCGCTGCTTGCCTCCTTTGCCGAACAGCCGCACGACATCCACAGCGCCCCCCTCGGTGCCGATCACGTCGTCCACATTGAGGTCGACGGCTTCGGAGATCCGGGCACCGGTGGCGTACAGCAGTTCGAGCAGGGCGTGGTCGCGCAGGGACTGCAGATCGTCGCCCGCCGCCGCGTCCAGCACTGCTGCCATCTGCTCGATCGTGATGGCCTTCGGCAGCCGACTCGCGAGCTTCGGCGGAGTCACATCGGCTGCGACATCCACATCGACCAGTCCCTCATCGAGCAGGAAGCGGTGCAGGCTGCGCACGCTGGACAACATCCGAGCCATCGAGGATGCCGTAAGCGGCTTCTCGCTCCGGATGCGCAGGTGTTGCGCAAAGGCCGAGACATCGGCGAGGGAAATGCTCTGCGCGGTCGTCACCTGCCGGGCCTCGAGCAGCCGCAGGTAGGCCGCGAGGTCACGCCGATAGGCCGCCACCGTGTTAGCCGACAGCCCGCGCTCGATCGAGACATGCCGGAGATACCGGTCGACGGCCCCCTCCAATGGAGAGCTGTCAGACACGGCCGCGGAGTTTCGGATGGCGCGGCCAGGGTGCGTCGGCCGGGCCGAGACTCGCCCAGCCCCCGGCTCGCGAGACCTGGGCCGTCAGCGCGGCAATGGAGAGGATCGAATTACCTATCGTGCGAGCGAGCACCGCGGCGACGACCTCGTCGAGCGGCACCCACCGCGTCTCGATCTCGGACTCCTCGTCCGTTCGCTCGAAGATTTCGCCCGAGGCGCTCAATCCACGAGCCAGGTAAATGCGAATGGCCTCATTGCTGCCGCCGGGAGTCGAATAGAAGTCGCTCAACAGATTCCACTCGCCGGCCACGACATCCGCCTCCTCGGCGAGTTCACGCTGTGCTCCGAGGACCGGCGCTTCCCCGTCGATGTCAAGCAGCCCGGCCGGAATCTCCCACTCGCGCGTGCCTATGGCGTGACGATACTGGCGGATCAGCAGCACCCGATCCTGCTCGTCAAGAGCGAGGACCGCAACCGCACCGGTGTGATCGACGTATTCCCGGGTAATGGTCTCCACCGGCTTCGCATCGCCGTATTCGAACACGTCACGACGGATGTCCCACACGATTCCGCCGTAGACGACCTCGCTCGACCTCACGGTGACCGGCGATACTTCGTCAGTCAGCACCTCGTACGGCTGCTCGGCATTCATCGGCTGCTCAGCGTTTGTCTGCTGCTCGGCGTTTGTCGGCTGCTCAGCGTTTGTCTGCTGCTCGGGCACGCTCACGCGTCCTGCACCGTGAACAGCCGCGTCGCCTCCTGGCGCTCGAGCGCCGCACCGACGAGTCCCTGGAACAGCGGATGTGCGCGGTTGGGCCGAGACCGCAGCTCCGGGTGCGCCTGCGTTCCCACGTAGTACGGATGCACGTCTCTGGGGAGTTCCACGAATTCGACCAGGTGCCGGTCCGGGGAGACACCGGAGAAATGGAGTCCCGCCGCGGCGATCTGCCCGCGATAGGCGTTGTTGACCTCATATCGGTGACGATGACGCTCTTCGACCCGGCCCGAACCGTAGACATCCGCGACGATCGAGCCGGCAGCGAGGTCCGCCGGATAGAGGCCGAGGCGCATCGTGCCCCCGAGGTCTCCCCCGGCGATGATGTCCACCTGTTCGGCCATGGTCGCGATCACGGGGAATTCGGTCTCCGGATCGAATTCCGACGAGGATGCCCCGGTGAGCCCGACAACATTGCGCGCGTACTCGATGACCATGCACTGCAGTCCGAGGCAGAGTCCGAGCACCGGGATGCCGTTCTCGCGCGCGAATTTGAGCGCCCCGAGCTTGCCCTCGATGCCGCGCACTCCGAATCCTCCCGGCACGCAGATTCCGTCGACGTCCGACAGCAGCCGCGCGGCCCCCTCCGGCGTCTCACACTCGTCAGACGGGATCCAACGGATGAGCACCTTCGTCTGCTGGGCGAAACCGCCGGCGCGCAGGGCTTCGGTCACGGACAGATAGGCGTCCGGCAGGTCGATGTATTTGCCGACGAGTCCGATCGTGACCTCGTGCTTGGGCTGGTGCACAGCCGTGAGCAGATCTCTCCAACCAGACCAGTCCACGTCTTCGGCTTCGAGCCCGAAATGGTTGATGATATACGCATCGAGTCCCTGGTCATGCAGCATCGTCGGGATGTCGTAGATCGAGGACACGTCGATCGCGTTGACGACGGCCTGTTCGTCCACGTCGCACATCAGCGCGATCTTGCGCTTGTTGGACTCGGAGACCGGACGGTCGGAGCGAAGCACCAGGGCATCCGGCTGGATACCGATCGAGCGCAGCGCCGCAACCGAATGCTGGGTGGGTTTCGTCTTTTGCTCGCCTGAGGCTCCCAGGTACGGCACGAGAGACACGTGCACGAAGAACACATTGTTTCGACCGAGTTCGTGGCGCACCTGCCGTGCGGCCTCGAGAAATGGCAGGGATTCGATGTCGCCGACGGTGCCGCCGACCTCGGTGATGATCACATCCGGCTTGCCAGAGCCCAAATTTTCGCTGTCGCTCGCCTGCAGGCGCATCCTCCGCTTGATCTCGTCGGTGATATGCGGGATGACCTGTACCGTGTCGCCGAGATACTCGCCGCGGCGCTCTTTCGCAATCACGGTCGAGTAGATCTGGCCGGTGGTGACATTTGCGGCCTGATTGAGGTTGATGTCAAGAAAACGCTCGTAGTGGCCGATGTCGAGGTCGGTCTCCGCCCCGTCATCGGTGACGAACACCTCACCGTGCTGGAAGGGGTTCATGGTGCCCGGATCCACATTGAGATACGGATCGAGCTTCTGCATGACGACGCGGAGGCCTCGAGCGGTGAGGAGATTTCCGAGGCTGGCTGCCGTTAATCCTTTACCGAGACTCGAAACGACCCCGCCAGTGACAAAAATATGTTTGGTTACGTCCGCGTTTTGTTTGTCGACCACGGGATTACAGCTTACCGGAGGGTCGCTGCCGAAATCGGACCGGGGCTTGCCCCAGTTCAGGCAATCTCACGCCCCTGCGGTGCCCAGTTGAACCCTCAGCGAATCCACCCGCGTGGTAATGGGCTCGCTTACTGTCCACCGCGACTGCAGTCGCTCGAGAATGGCATACAGTTCGGATCCGGCGAGGCCCGGGGTGAGGGAGAGGAGCACGACGAGTTCGGGTCCGGCCAGCCGGGCATCCGGGTCTCCTGGCTCGAGGCTCACGGATTCCACGATGGGCTCAAACGCGGCCGAATTGCGGAATTCGGTGAGAATTTCGGGGTCAAGATAACTCGGGATCCACGGCTGGGATTGCGCGATCGCCCGGAGCGCGGGACGACGGATGGCGAACTCGGTGGGCGAAGTTGGGTCGAGCACCACGAGCTCCGTGCCCTCACTCGCGGCGGCCAGTGCAACCCGCACGGCATGGGCTGGCACCGGCCGCGCCAGGGGCTTCCAGCGCCGCATAGTGTCGACCGAGCTGAAGACGGGCATGACGTTGCGACCGTCCGGGCCGGACACCGTGACGATCGACAGCTCCGCTTTCTTGTCTCCGGTGTGGCGGTGTGCATCGATCCCTGATTCGCCGAGGTGAGCCACGAGCGGAATCAGCAGGCGCGAGTCCCGGATGGCATCGATGACTCCGGCCTCCCCGACCCCGGCCTCCCCAACTCGGGCCTCTCGAAGTCCGGCCTCTCGGAAGAGACGGAGTGCACGGATCAGGGTGGCGGGAGCCGAGCCATCGTCAGTTGAGGCCGGCGCGTGCTCGAACTGGCGTCCCTCCCAGGGCACGCCGGCGGAATCGGACACGGGGTTCTCGACGGGCTCAGTCGGACGCGACCGAGAGCGCCTCCGTGAGGGTGAAGGCCCTCGCATAGAGCGCTTTGCCTACGATTGCCCCTTCGATACCGAGCGGCACGAGAGTACGCAGCGCCGCGATGTCCTCAAGATTCGAGATACCACCGGATGCGACGACCGGTCGGTCGGTGCGCTCGGCGACCGACCGAAGCAGCTCGAGATTCGGGCCAAGAAGAGTGCCGTCCTTGGTTACATCCGTCACGACGTAACGTGCGCAACCGGCCGTCTCGAGGCGGTCGAGAACCTCGAACAGGTCTCCACCATCCTCTGTCCAGCCTCGCGCTGCGAGCGTCGTGCCGCGCACGTCGAGGCCCACAGCAATGAGTTCACCGAACCTGGCAATCACGCGGGCGGCCCATTCTGGGTTTTCCAGCGCCGCCGTGCCGAGGTTGATGCGGGTGGCGCCCGTGTCGAGAGCGGCCTCAAGGCTCGCGTCGTCGCGGATGCCGCCAGACAACTCGATGAGGGCGTCCCCACCGACCCGCTTGATCACCGAACGGATCACATCGTGGTTGTTACCACGACCGAACGCCGCGTCGAGGTCGACGAGATGGATCCACTCGGCTCCCTGCGCGGTCCAGTCGCCTGCGGCATCCACCGGGTCGCCATAGCTCGTCTCGCTGCCGGCCACGCCTCTGGTCAGGCGCACGGCCTGGCCATCGGCGACGTCAATGGCCGGCAACAGCACGAGTTTCGAGGTGAGGGCGAGATCGCTCATCGGGTCTTTTCTATTCGGGACGAAAGCTGGAAATCGTTTATAGGGATTTGAGCCAGTTCGAGAGTAACCGGATGCCCGGCTCCCCCGATTTCTCCGGGTGGAATTGGGTGGCGCTCAGCGGGCCGTTCTCCACAGCGGCGAGGAATCTCGTTCCGTGCTCAGCCCAGGTGAGCTTCGGCTGTGGGAACGGCGCCATGACGTCGAGGCTCCACTCGGTGGCGGCGTAGGAGTGCACGAAGTAGAACCGCTCCTCGGCGATACCCTCGAACAGCAGGGAGTCGGGCGGTGCCTCCAGCGTGTTCCAGCCCATGTGAGGCAGGATTCGCGCCTGCAGCTCCGTGATGACACCGGGCCACTGGTCGAGGCCCGCAGTTTCCACCCCGCGTTCGACTCCACGACCGAACAGCACCTGCATTCCCACGCAAATACCCAACACCGGTTTGCCGCCGGACAAACGCTGGTCGACCAGGTCTCCGCCGTGCACGGAGTCGAGGGCGGTCATCACCGCCGAAAAGGCGCCGACTCCCGGCACGAGAAGCCCGTCGGCGGCGAGCACCCGCGTGCGATCCGCGGTGAGTTCGACATCCGCTCCCGCTGCCTCGAGAGCCCTCACCGCCGAATGAACGTTGCCGCTACCGTAGTCGAGCACCACGACGGAGGGGCGGCTCATGGTCAGAGCGCGCCCTTGGTGGACGGAATGCCGGTGACTCTGGCATCCGGTTCCACGGCCTGGCGAAGGGCACGCGCGAAGGCCTTGAACTCGGCTTCCGCAATGTGGTGCGGGTCGCGGCCACCCAGGACGGTGACGTGCACCGTGAGTCCGGCGTTGAAGGTGATGGCCTCGAAGACGTGTCGCACCATCGAACCGGTGAAGTGGCCACCGATGAGGTGAAACTCGAAACCGGCCGGCTCGCCGGAGTGTACGAGGTAGGGACGTCCGGAAACGTCCACCACCGCCTGCACCAGAGCTTCATCGAGAGGAACCAGCGCGTCGCCGAATCGCGCGATTCCGGCCTTGTCGCCCAGTGCCTCCCGGATTGCTTTGCCGAGCACGATGCCGATGTCTTCAACCGTGTGGTGAACGTCGATT
>JAYTTG010000269.1:0-6256 GCA_043745175.1 Microbacteriaceae bacterium | reverse complement strand
GAACCGGGCGGTGAGAGTGCTGGTGACAGTGGCGAGCTCGGGGTTGCGGAATGCCGCCAGCAATCCAAAGTAGATGGTGGACATCACTAACCCGTCGGCGGCTATCGACACGAATGCCGGTGCCAGGCCGGATAGCGCGAACCCGGTCGGTGACAGCCCTCCGAGGAGCGCGAGTACTCCGAAACCGACCGCACCGGCGACCAGCGCGAACACCAGATACTGCGCGTGCCGGCGGAGTACAAGCCGACCGTCGATTCCGCCGATCCGCTTGCGAACCAGCACAATGGCGACGATCGCCTGGGCGCTACCGGCTATGGAGGTTACAGCCGCAATCCCCACGCCGATCAATTCATTGGGCAGAACGGCTGCACACAGGAGGGCTCCCACGATAAAGAATCCCGACTGGACGCACTGCATGAAGAATGGGGTGCGCGTGTCCCCAAGGGCGTAGAACACCCGCTGTAGAACGAAGAGGGCACTGAACAGGATTAGCCCGGGCAAGAATGCAAGCAGCACATTGCCCATCGACTGTACATTCGCGAATCCCGAGGTGAATAGTCGGGCGAACGGATAGGCGACGATCGACAGCGCGACGGTGGCAAACACGATGAGAAGACCGATGGACCGCAGTGATGCCGAGAGGTCACTGCGCATTCCGGCGAGGTCCCCGGCGCTGGCATGCCCACTCATCCGGGTGAAGTAGACGGTGGCGATCGAAACCGCGATGACAGAATGCGGCAGCATGAAGATGAGCCAGCCGTACTGCAGCACTGAGACCGACGCGTCCCTGCCAGAGGCGATCGATGCGACACGACTCTGAAAGACGCCAGCGATCTGCGTGATGAGGATCATTCCGAAGAGCCACCCGGCGGCCTTTCCCGTCGCGGCCATCCCTACCCCACGCCAGTGGAAATCGGGGCGATAGTGCAGCCCGGCACGCCGCCAGAAGAAGAACAGGATAAGTGCCTGGGCCGCGACGGCAAGCGTCGTGATTGCCCCGAGTAGCGCAATCTTCCCGGCATCCCAGTCGGCGACAGCGCCATTCGACGCCTTGGCACCGAACAGGGCCATGAAGAGAACGAGCCCGGCGATACTGACGACGTTGTTGAGTGCCGGGGCCCAGGTGAATGGCCCGAAAACGCGACGGGCGTTGAGCACTTCGCTGAGGAGGCTGTAGAGCGCATAGAAGAAAATCTGGGGAAGACACCAATAGGCGAAGGCGGTGGCAAGGGCCAGCGCCTCCGGCGTGAAGCCCCGCCCACTGCTCGACGGTTGCGCGTAGAGAGCGACGAGGGCGGGGGCCGCAAGAGTCGCTGCCAGAGTGACCACCGCGAAGACCATGATGCCGAGAGTGACGACGCGATTGATGAACTGTTGGCCGCCATCATGATGGGTGGCGGCGCGCACGATCTGCGGCACGAGCACGGCGCTCAACACGCCACCCGCGACGAGTGCGTAGATGTTATTGGGCAATTGGTTGCCGATGGCGAAGGTATCACCGGCGGCGAATGTGCCAATAGCCGCAGCGAGAACGATGGTGCGCACGAACCCGAGCACGCGCGACACGATGGTACCGGCAGCGAGGATTGCGCTTGCGCGCCCCATTCCGCCGGCCGCGGCGCTGCCTTCGGCGTTCGTCATGAGGTCGAGGGGCCGGGGTCTGCACCGTTCCCGATGGGCTCCGGAGCATCCCTTACACGCTTCGATTTGCGTCGTCTGGCGACCGTGCGGAATATTCCGAAACCGAACACCCCGAAGACGAGCACGGCGACAACCGCAGTGAAGGCCGTCTCCCACCCGGCTTGCACGTCAACGTCGATGGTCGCCGGCGTGGTGATCTGCACGTTGGTAGCACTCGACAGCGACACCGTGAGGGTGACCGGTCCGTTGGCGTTGGAGGTGACGGGAACGGTCGTCTTCGCCTGGGATTGCGCCTCTACGACGAGCTCGACCCGGTCGTTGTCGATCGTGATGATGTTGGAGGGAGAGCGCACGCTCACGTAAACGGTAACCGGCCAGGGCAGTTCGTTGGTCACCGTGATGGGAAGCGGACTGTTGCGAGAGGTGAAGACGGTCGCACTGCTTCGGGCGATGGTCACCGATTTCGTGACATACCGATTCGACTTGACGAGGTATTTCTGTGTGGCTGTCGCCCAGGTTTCGACCCCGGTCCAGGAGTTGGACAGGAGTGCAAGGAGTGTGAGGCGGCGCTCACCGGTGATCTTCGTTGGATCGGTAAGCACCGAGGAGAAGCTGTTGGCAGTGGTTTCCGCGGCAAGGAGCGCGGCGACGGCCGAAATGCGTTCCGCTGGCTCGGGTCGCGCGGTCACGGTGGCGGCTGTCGGAAGCACTGCCGAGCCACTACCGAACGCGGCATCCGTCTCTGAGAGCGAAGCAGCTGCCGCCCAGGGGAGTGTCGCAAGAGCGGCGAGCGTCTGCACCAGCCGTGCGTCGGAGCCGGATCGAGAGCGGTCGAAGGTGGCGAGAAGCGTGCGGGTTGCGGCGGGACGTTCAACGGAGATCACGGCGATCGCGCTCGATAGCTCTGAGATCGCCTTCTCCCAGAGTGCAGGCGTAGCCGCCTCCACCGCGGCGTTAAGGTATGCCGACAGGGCATCGTCCGAGACCAGTGCCAAGTGCTTGCCGACGAGGGCGGCGGAACTCGGAGTATAGCTCAGATCACCGTAACCGACATTGCCAGAACCCAGGATCGTCGTGGTCAGGCCGCCGGTTTCAAAACTGGCGAGGTCTCCCTCGACCACGCTGCCGCTCGCCGGCCACGCCACTGCGGGCAGGGTGTAGCCGAAGGACTGGAGTGAGGCGAGATCGGGCAATGGCGTCACGGTCGTATTACCGCTGCCGCCGGTCGGACCTGGCGTCGGAGTTGCCGTCGCCTGGTCAGTCGGAAGCGCGGTCGGAGAGCCGGGGAACAGCGTCGTATCGATCGGAAAGCTGGTCGGTGCAAGGAGGCGTGGTGCTTTCGCCTGGCTGGCCGCGGCCAGATCAGAGTCGGCGTAGCTCAGGGCGAAAGTGTCGTTCGAGACGGACTCGAGGCGCCTGAGCCAGGCCTTGGCCGTGGGGGGCGCCGAATCACCCAGGATGCGAATCGAGGCCAGGATGCGCGGGTCGATCGCGATCGCGATCGCCGGCTGGTCGAATATCGCGTCGAGCTGGCGGGCGAGCAAGCCGCCATCCGCGGTGTATGCGGCCAGCAGGTCGCGGGGGATGAGGCCATCCGAACCCTGCGGAACAGTTAGTGGCATCACGAGAGCGAGTCGAGTCGGCTGCACGCCGGTGCCCGGATTCCAGACGATGCTGCTGCGTGCCTGTCCGACCTCAGAACCGACGGACGTGACCCGCACGGCGAGGGTCCGGGCCCCCCAAGCCGCGGCCTGTGCACCAAAATTGATGGATGTAGCCGGCACGGTGAACTGCATCGGAACGGTGCGCCCCGCCGGTACCTCCGGCGTCGTGGTGACCAACACCTCGGTACCGAGGGCGTCATCGCTGGAAGTGGAGGCAGGAGCGAGCCAGCTCGAAAGTTCGGCGCGGGAGCGAACCGCCGAGCGATTGAGGCGGATGCTCGCGGATCCAGCCTCGATGGATTTCGCAGAGGGATTGAAAATGGTCCCCGTGATCAGCAGGTCTTGCCCGGGGGCGAGCAGCCCATTCGAGGACGGAGCGAAAGTGAGCACCGCTTTGGCATCCACCGCAGCGTACGCCGATTCGTAGCTGAGGACTGGCACGACACCGGGCGCGACGACGGCTCCGATGACAAGGGCCACCGCGAACAGGGATGTGATGAGTCTCATAGCGAAAGAGGATTGGCGAAGCTCGCGCCCCACCCCTCCTCCAGTGATTCTAGGGTCTTGCGCATCGATGTCGCCTGAGGTGCGACTGCGATGCCCACGTCGACGCGCCGGTAGTCTGGGGAGCATGGACAGCGTCGCGTCAGCAATTCAGCGGCTGTCGGACCTCGCGTCGACCCCCCACATCTCGCGACTGTCGGCAGCGTTCACGGCGGCCGGATTTCAGCTCGCACTCGTTGGCGGACCGGTGCGTGACGCGTTCCTCGATCGTGAACTAGCCGACCTCGACTTCACCACCGACGCGCGACCCGATGAGATCTTGGCCGTGGTGAAGCCGATCTCGGACGCTCATTGGGACATTGGCCGCGCCTTCGGCACGATCGGCGCGCGCATTGACGGTCACACCGTCGAGATCACGACTTATCGGTCCGATGCCTACGACGGAGCGACCCGCAAGCCGATAGTCCAGTTCGGTGACACGCTCGAGGCCGACCTGGTCCGCCGAGACTTCACCGTCAACGCCATGGCCCTCAGACTGCCGGAACGCGTGCTCGTCGACCCCTCCGGCGGCCTGGAAGACCTGGTTGCGAAACGGCTCATCACTCCGGGCGCCCCCGAGCGCTCCTTCGGCGACGACCCGCTCCGGATGATGCGGGCCGCCCGTTTCACGGCGCAACTGGGATTCACTGTGGCGCCGCCGACCGCACTCGCGCTGCACGCCCTCGCGGATCGCATTTCGATCATTTCCGCGGAACGGGTGAACGAAGAGTTCAGCAAGCTCATGAGTTCGGCGAACCCGCGGCCGGGCCTGCAGATGTTGGTCGACTCCGGAATAGCCGCGATCGTGCTGCCAGAGTTGCCTGCGCTGAGGCTGCAGATCGACGAGCACTTCCATCACAAGGACGTTTACGAGCACAGCCTCACCGTGGTCGACCAGGTAATCGAGCTGGAGGAGTCGCGACATCCGGGTGAAGAACCGGACCTGGTGCTGCGCCTTGCAGCGCTTCTTCACGACATCGGCAAGCCCGCTACCAAGCGCACAGAAGGTGATGGGGTCGTCACCTTTCACCACCACGATGTGGTCGGTGCGAAACTCGCGAAGAAGCGCCTGAAAGAACTCCGCTACGACAACGACACGGTCACGGCGGTGTCGCGACTCATCGAGCTGCATCTGCGGTTCTTCGGCTACACCGAGGGGGCCTGGAGCGATTCCGCGGTGCGTCGGTACGTGCGGGATGCCGGTCCGTTGCTTGAGCGCCTTCACATGCTCACCCGGGCTGATGTCACGACGCGCAACCGGCGTAAGGCCGACCGACTGTCCTTCGCCTATGACGACCTGGAACAGCGGATCGCGGCGCTGGGACAGGAGGAAGAGCTCGCTGCCATCCGCCCAGACCTCGATGGCGAGCAAATCATGGATATCCTCGGGCTCAGACCCGGCCGTGAGGTCGGAGAGGCCTACCGGTTCCTGCTCGAACTGCGGCTGGAAGAGGGACCCCTCGGGGCGGATGTCGCTTCCGAACGCCTGCGCGCATGGCGGGCCACCCTCCGCTGACCGCGCGCTCCCTTGTGGTGCCGCTCTCGCCGCTCTCGTGGATTCGCTTTCGCGGGTACGAAATGCAGGACGCGACGTTACTCAAGTGGCGGGTGAGGCGCCGGAGTCAACTTCTGTCACAGGCAATCCTGCATTTGCAACGCGGAATCGTGGGACGCGCGCCACCAGCGCTCGTCAGCTGCGGCGCAGGGCCTCAGCCATGGTCGCGGATGAACTGCTCGAGCAACTCACGCGCCACCGGATCGGGATACTGGTTCGCGGGGCTCTTCATGAAGTACGCGGAGGCCGACTCAACCGGGCCGCCCAGTCCGGCATCCAGGGCGATCTTGGCCGCTCGGATGGCGTCAATCACCACTCCGGCGGAATTGGGCGAGTCCCAGACCTCGAGCTTGTACTCGAGAGAGGTCGGGGCATTGCCGAAGCCGTGGCCCTCGAGGCGCACGAAGGCAAGCTTTCGGTCATCCAGCCAGGGGATGTGGTCGCTCGGCCCGATGTGCACGTCCCGCGAATTGAGCTGGGCGTCGATGTTGCTGGTGACCGACTGCGTCTTTGAGATCTTCTTCGACTCGAGGCGGCGGCGTTCGAGCATATTTTTGAAGTCCATGTTGCCGCCGACGTTCAGCTGATAGGTGCGGTCAAGCACGAGACCGCGCTCTTCGAACAGCCGGGCGAGCACGCGGTGCGTGATGGTGGCCCCGAGCTGGCTCTTGATGTCGTCCCCGACGATCGGCAGCCCCGCATCGGTGAACTTCTGCGCCCACACCGGATCGCTCGCGATGAAAACTGGCAGTGCGTTGACGAAGGCGACACCCGCATCAAGCGCGGCCTGGGCGTAGAACTTCGCGCCCTCCTCCGAGCCAACCGGCAGATAGCAGACCAGCACCTCGGAGCC
>JAYTTG010000268.1:0-6257 GCA_043745175.1 Microbacteriaceae bacterium | reverse complement strand
AGACATAGCGCAGTGCTGACTTCGGATGTGTCCCGAGCGCGGCAGTGCGGCGCACGTACTCATCAATCACGTGCTCGCCGGCGGTTTCGTAGTGCATCGACCGTGGCAATTGCAGCACGCTCTGGTCGGCGGCGACGGCCAGGATGTGGGCCGCGATCTCGCCGTCGAGCGGGGGCACGATCTGGGACCCCTCGTCCGCATCGCCGAGGTAGACCTTGTAGCCGTTGTCTTGCGGCGGATTATGACTCGCCGTCACCATGACTCCGGCGCTCAGGCCAAGCTCTCGCACGGCGAACGCCAGCACGGGAGTCGGCAACAATCGCGGCAGGAGCACGGCACGGACACCGGCGCCGGCCATTAGTTCCGCGGTGTCGACGGCAAACATTCGCGAGTTTTTACGGCCGTCGTAGCCGATGACAACGCTCGGCGCGCGATTGACGGAGGTTCGGGAAAGGAGAAAGGCCGCGAAACCTGCCGCCGCCTGCGCCACGAGCACCCGGTTCATTCGGTTGGAGCCGGCCTCGATGCGCCCACGTAGGCCGGCCGTGCCGAACTCGAGACGGGTATCGAAGCGATCGTGGAGATCGTTGAGGGCGGGCGTGGAGTCGGCCTCGGCATCCGCGATCAGGCGGTCGAGTTCGGCACGGGTCTCGTCATCCGGATCCTGGTCGCGCCAGGCCCGAGCGACGTCTATGACGTTCACGACAACTCCCGCACAATCCGCGCCAACAGTGCCGAGATCACCGGTTCGGCATCCCGACCCGCCTCGAGCACTTCGGCGTGGCTCAATGGGGTCTTCTGGATGCCCGCAGCGAGATTGGTGATCAATGAGAGTCCGAGGATCTCCATGCCGGCCTGTCGCGCGGCGATTGCTTCAAGGGCGGTGGACATGCCCACGATATGGCCGCCGATGGCCTTTGCCATCTGCACCTCCGCCGGGGTCTCGTAGTGCGGTCCGCGAAACTGGGTGTAAACGCCCTCGTCGAGGGTCGGATCGACGCTTTTCGCTATCGCGCGCAGTCGGGCGCTGTAGAGGTCCGTGAGGTCGATGAACGTTGCTCCCTCAAGTGGAGAGTCCGCCGTGAGGTTGATGTGGTCGCTGATCAGCACCGGTGTGCCCGGCTTCCAGGTCTCCCGGATCCCGCCCGCCCCGTTCGTGAGGATCATGGTCGTCGCACCGGTGGCGGCCGCCGTGCGCACGCTGTGCACGACACGCCGCACCCCGTGGTTCTCGTAATAGTGGGTGCGGGCTCCTATCACGAGCGCATTCCTGCCGTCGGCGAGCCGAATCGAGCGCAGCGTACCGACGTGTCCTTCGAGCGCGGGTATGCTGAAACCCGTGATTTCCGCCGCCGGGATGGTGGCGGTGGTCTCTCCAATGAGATCGGCTGCCCTGCCCCAGCCGCTGCCGAGTGTCAGGGCGATGTCGTGATGGTCGACACCGGTGCATTCGGCGATCTCAGCCGCTGCGATGGCAGCGATTTCGAATGGGTCGGCAGCGTTGTCATCGAGAGGATTCGGCATCCGCCCAGCCTATGGGAGAGCCGACCTCAGCCGGCCACTTCCCCCACCCTGTATGGGATTGGAGCAGGGTTCTCCGCATCACGCGGGGATGCTCCACCGCGCCGCCTCCGCAGTGCTCCGCGTGTCGAGCGTCGCACCGGGCAAGCCACCCCAGTGGATGCCTTTCAGCGCGCCTCTGATTCGTTGTGCCGCTGTTCCCTGCGGGAGAATAGAGGTATGTCCTATGAATTTGAGCGCAAGCAACGTATCGCTGTCGTCGGGGGCGGCCCCGGGGGCTACGAAGCGGCGCTCACCGGAGCCCAGATGGGAGCCGAGGTCACCGTCGTCGAGCGCGTCGGGGTTGGCGGCTCCGCTGTGCTCACCGACGTGGTGCCCTCTAAGACCCTCATCGCCACAGCCGAAGCCGCTAACGCCATCGGGGAGGCCGCCGACCTCGGAGTGCAGTTTTTCCTTCGCGGTGATTCCGGCCGACCGGTGCGCCCGGAGGTCGCCGTCAACCTCGCGGCCGTCAACCAGCGATTGACGCGCCTGGCCCGCCAGCAGTCCGAAGACATGAAGTCCCAGCTCATCAAGGCCGGGGTAACCGTGATCCAGGGCGACGGCCGACTGGATGGACCCAACCGTGTTGTCGTGTCAACCAGTAAGGGCAGGACCAGCACGGACTTCGACGAGATCAACGCCGACACCATCGTTGTGTCGGTCGGCGCGAGTCCGCGCATCCTCCCCTCGGCGGTGCCCGACGGCGAACGTATCTTTACCTGGACGCAGCTTTATACGCTCAAAGAGACTCCCGAGCACCTCATCGTCGTCGGATCCGGTGTGACCGGCGCCGAATTCGCCTCGGCCTTCACCGCGCTTGGCTCCAAGGTCACTTTGATCTCCTCCCGCGACCAGGTGCTGCCGGGGGAAGACGCCGACGCCGCACGAGTGATCGAAGACGTCTTCAAGCGCAACGGCATGACCGTGCTCTCCAAGTCCCGCGCTGATTCGGTCGTGCGCACCGCGGATGGTGTGATCGCGACACTCTCGGATGGCCGCACCGTCGGAGGAAGCCATTGCCTGATGGCGGTTGGCTCAGTTCCGAACACCGCTGGGATCGGGCTAGAGGAAGCGGGGGTGCAGCTCACCGACTCTGGCCATATCCGGGTAAACAGGGTCGCGCGCACCTCGATGCCCTCCATCTATGCGGCCGGTGACTGCTCGGACTTCCTGCCCTTGGCATCCGTCGCGTCTATGCAGGGCCGCACGGCCGTCTTCCACGCGATGGGCGATGCCGTGAATCCCACCGAGTTGCGAAACGTCACCTCGAATATCTTCACGCAGCCGGAGATCGCCACCGTCGGCTGGTCGCAAAAGCAGATCGAAGATGGCATCACGCAGGGAGTGATCTACAAGCTCCCCTTGGCGTCGAACCCGCGCGCGAAGATGATGGGCATCAAGGACGGCTTCGTCAAACTGTTCGCCCGCACGGGATCGGGAACGGTCATCGGCGGCGTGATCGTCGCGCCTCGCGCATCCGAGCTCATCCTGCCGATCGCGATCGCCGTCGAGCACCGCCTCACCGTCGACCAGGTCGCCCGCGCCTTCGCTGTCTACCCCTCACTCTCCGACAGCATTACGGATGCCGCCCGGGCGATGCACATCGTCAACTAACCCTGCCTCTGCCGCGGCTCGCCCGCCGACCTCCCGCTTCGCCACCACCTCCCGTTTTTACGACCTCCGCCGTGTGCGCGGTCGGCGGTGGTCGCAAAAACGGAAGATGGTCGGCGTGGCCACTCCCTACCAACACCGCACAGCGGATGTTGTCCACGAAACGTGTGCTCACCCCACGGAAGGCCGGCACCGCCGCCAGGCTCGCGGGATGACTGTTTTCATCGAAGCCGAGTGGCGTAGCCCTTTTCTCTTCTCGCGCGAACAGATCGCCGCAACGGACAAGGCGGTGCTTCTCGCCCGAACGCGACGGGGTGAACTCGTTCGACTATTTCCGGGTATCTACACCGAATCGGACCTGTGGATGTCGCTCGATCGAGATGCGCAATACCGACTGCGGATCGAGGCGGTAGCCCTCGCAGTCGACCGTGACATCGTCGTCTCCCACGAATCGGCAGCGTGTCTCTGGCGACTCCCGCGCGTTGATGCCTGGCCTAGTCGGGTTCACGTTTTTGAGAGGGAAGGAGGCGCAGGACGGGTCAACTCTAAGCTGGTCAGACATCCGGTCGGCGTGCCGCAACATTCGCTGCGACTCGACGGTATCCGGGTTACGGATCTGGCGCGTACCGCGATGGATGTCGCAGCAACTAATCCTTTTATGGAGGGTGTCACCACGCTCGATGCTGCGTTGAGGCGCACCTTCCATCCGTTTCCAGGGGTGCCGCGAACAGTCCTCACGCGCGAGCACCTCTTGCTGGAGGTGCCACGCATTCCGCTGACGCACGGTCAGGCGAAAGCGCGGAGGGCTGCCGAATTTGCCGACGGCCGCGCTGACCGACCGGGCGAGTCAATCAGTCGAGTCTCGATGTCCATCGCCGGGGTGCCGGCCCCGCAGTTGCAGGTCGAACTGCAGGGGGCGAGCGGTCGCTGGTACGTCGTCGACTTCTGGTGGCCGGAGTTCGCGCACATCGGCGAGTTCGACGGTCGCTTCAAGTACACCGATCCTGAGTTCCTTCGTGGCCGCACTCCTGAGCGAGCGCTGCTCGACGAGAAATCGCGGGAGGACGACCTCCGCGCAGTGGGTCACGGGATGAGTCGCTGGACGTGGGAGGTGGCGCTGTCCCCGAAGTGCCTCCGGCAGCTGCTGAATGCGGCCGGAGTTCGCTGATGCCCCACCCCCTCCCATTTTTCCGACCACCTACCTGTCGAAACAGGGGGGTGATCGTAAAAACGGGAGATGGTTGGCGGGAAGGCTGCGCGGCAGAGGGGCGTCAGCTCGTGATGTCGAGCAACGGGTAGCCCGAGGAGACGGTCTCGCCCACGCCGACATTCACGTTGGCGATCAGGCCGTCTTTATGGGCGGCGATGGGCTGCTCCATCTTCATCGCCTCGAGCACCAGGATGAGGTCGCCCTTGACCACCGAGTCGCCCTCGGCGACGGCGAGCTTCACGATGGTCGCCTGCATCGGCGCCTTCACCGAGTCGCCGGTGGCGGTCACGACGGCCCCGGCACCCCCGCGCCGCTGGGGAGCAGCACCGAGCGTTGCGGATGAGCCCCCGGATGCCGCGGCAAGGCGCGCCGGAAGCGACACCTCGATGCGCTTGCCGTCGACCTCCACGACGATGGTCTTTCGCGCGGGAGCTGAAGCAGTATCGGCGAGGGACCCGCTCCAGGGCTCGATGTCGTTGACGAAGTCGGTCTCGATCCAACGGGTGTAGATCGAGAACGGCGACGAGGTGAAGGCCGGGTCGCGCACGATCTTCCGATGGAACGGAAGCACGGTCGGCAGGCCGGCGATCTCGAATTCGTCAAGGGCCCGGCGGGAGCGCTCGAGGGCATCCTCGCGGCTGGATCCGGTAACGATCAGCTTCGCGAGCAGGGAATCGAAGGCGCCGCTGATCACATCTCCAGTGGTGACGCCACTGTCGACGCGCACGCCCGGCCCGCCGGGAAAACGCAGCGCGTGCACGGGTCCGGGAGCGGGGAAGAAGTTGCGCCCAGGGTCTTCACCATTGATGCGGAACTCGAACGAGTGCCCCTCGGGACGAGGATCGTCGTAATCGAGCGCACCGCCTTCGGCGAGCCGGAACTGCTCGCGCACGAGGTCGATTCCGGTCACTTCCTCCGATACGGGATGCTCCACCTGCAGGCGAGTGTTGACCTCGAGGAACGAGATCGTTCCGTCCTTCGCGACGAGAAACTCGCAGGTTCCGGCACCAAGGTAGCCGACCTCCTGGAGGATGGCCTTCGATGCGGAATAGAGCAGCGCGTTCTGCTCGTCGGTGAGGAAGGGTGCGGGCGCCTCCTCCACGAGCTTCTGGTGCCGGCGCTGGAGCGAACAGTCCCGAGTGGAGATCACCACGACCTTGCCGAATGAATCGGCGAGACACTGCGTCTCCACGTGCCGGGGTTGGTCGAGGTACTTTTCGACGAAACATTCACCCCGGCCAAAGGCGGCGATGGCTTCTCGAGTCGCTGACTCGAAAAGCTCGGGGATCTCCTCGCGAGTGCGTGCGACCTTAAGGCCGCGGCCACCACCACCGAATGCCGCCTTGATCGCGACCGGAAGACCGTGGATATCTACGAAGTCGAGTACTTCCTTCGCGCCGGATACCGGGTTGAGAGTCCCGGGCGCGAGGGGTGCCCCCACCTTCTCGGCGATGTGCCGTGCGGAGACCTTGTCGCCGAGTTTCTCGATCGCGTCGGGTGATGGGCCGATCCAGGTGAGCCCGGCACCGATAATCGCGCGGGCGAACTCCGCGTTCTCGGCCAGGAATCCGTAGCCCGGATGTACGGCGTCCGCTCCGGATCGCTTGGCGATCGACAACACCTTGTCGATGCGCAAATAGGTATCGGCGCTCGTGGCCCCGTCGAGGGCGTAGGCCTCATCCGCGAGTTTCACGTGACGGGCGTCGCGATCCTGGTCGGCGTAGACGGCCACGGAGGCGATTCCCGAGTCCTTTGCGGCCCGGATGACTCGGACGGCGATTTCACCGCGGTTGGCGACCAGGACCTTCGTGATGCGGGGCATAGTTCTTTAGCATATGGGGCCGCAGCGGGCTCTCTTTGGTGCTGGGCTACA
>JAYTTG010000267.1:0-6259 GCA_043745175.1 Microbacteriaceae bacterium | reverse complement strand
GGGTGCGATCGAGAGCTACGGATCCCCGGGTAGCGGGGGACTGCAGCCGGTGGCCTACGCTGGGGCGGCTCCGTATCGGCGGGCACGTTCGGCAAACGAGCCGCGGCGCCCGGTCGTAGCGACCCTCGACACCGGGTGTGGGCCGCATTCCTGGCTCGACGGGATCGTCGACACGACGGTTCGCCTCGACGGCGCGGCCATCGGGCATGTCGATCCCACCACGGATCCCGAGCTCGATGGCGACCAGGTCGGCGCGATGGATGGAGCGCTCGACGAGGTGTCGGGCCACGGCACCTTCATCGCCGGCCTTATCCACCAGGCGTGCCCCGAAGCAGACATCGTGGCCTGGCGATGTGTTGACTCCGACGGCGTCATCGTCGAATCCGAGCTCGTAGCAGCCCTCACTGCTATCGCGGTCCTTGTCGGCCGGGCGGCGTCGGGCCTGCCCGGAGGCCTCGGAGTCGACGTGTTCTCGCTGTCCATGGGGTATTACCACGAGACCCCGGAAGACGGACTGTTCGACCCGACGATGTACGAACTCCTCGCCTCGATGGGACGGTGTGGCACAGTGGTGACTTGCTCGGCGGGCAACGACGCCACCGATCGGCCGATGTTCCCCGCGGCCTTCGCGCCGTGGCAGGGAGGAGCAGGGCCGGTGAAGCTGGTCGAGGATGCCACCCCGATCGTTGCGGCGCGCGCGCTCAACCCGAACGGCTCGACCGTGGCGCTGTTCAGCAACGATGGACCGTGGATCGGCTGCAGCGCACCAGGGGGAGCAGTGTTCTCCACGATGCCGGCCTTCAACGGTGGCAACCAACCGCTCGCGCGGGTCGACAGCGACTTGGTGGGGCTCATCCGCATTCGTGAATCAATCGACCCGGATGATTTTCGCGGCGGATTCGCGGTCTGGAGCGGCACCTCGTTTGCGGCTCCGCTCATCGCGGGCGCCGTGGCATCAGCGCTGGATGCCGCTTCGCTGCAGCCTTTCGGATCGGGTCCTCTCGCCGACCGCGTGAAAGTCGGGTCGGCCGCCCTGCAGAAAGTCACCGCTGCCGCGCCATAATGGGGAATGCTGTCGGCGGGGGTCCTGTACGAACGCGGTGTCGAGCACTCAAATGCCGGTCGGCACGCTGCGGCCCGCACCGCTCTCGATGAGGCGCTTCGGCGCTCGCAGGATGCCGAACTCAGCGCCCGGATCACCGGAACGATCGCCTACCTGGTTTCGGAGACCGGAGATCCGGACCGCGGCATCGCACTGTGCCTCCTGGGGCTGGAGACCCCGGGCCTGAGCCCTCATACCCGGGCGGTGCTCGGCAGCCAGCTCGGGCTGATCGAGCTGCGCCGGGGCGACGGGGATGCCGCCCTGCCCTATCTCACCGCTGCGATCGCCGACCTCGGCGCCGATCCGGCGCGACTGGGCCGGGTTCTCCTCAACCGGGGCCTCGCCTATCTCGAGCGACGCGACGTCGTGGCCGCCGAGCGGGATTTCGATGCCGCCTCGGAGGCGTTCGAGCGCAGCGACGAGCCCGTGGAACTCGCGAAAGCACGCAATAACCGGGGCTACGCGGCGATGCTCGCCGGCGACCTGATCTCGGCTCTTCGCCTGATGGACGAGTCGCGGCCAGTGCTCGCGGCCCTCTCGCCCGTGGCGCTCGCCACTTGTGATGCCGACCGGGCCGAGGTGCTGCTGAGCGCCGGCATGACCTCGGAGGCGATCGACCTGCTGGTGACGGTCGCACACACCTACGGGCTCCGCGGACTGCGCCAGGCCCAGGCCGAGGCGGAATTCGCGCTGGCCCGCGCCCTGCTGTTCGACGATGCTCGCCGCGCTGCCGCGGTCGCCCGTCGTGCGGCCCGACGATTCCGCGGCCGGGGGAGCGAGAGCTGGGCGCTCCGGGCGGAGGCATTCGCATTGGGCGCCGCCGTGACATCCGGAGCGACCGGTTCGAAACGGTCCGTCGACAGCCTTCGGGATCGAATCGAGGAGACTGCTGCGGCGCTCTCGGCCCGGCATTTCGAAGGCGATGCGTTCTCTCTGCGCCTGCAGGGCGCGCGGCTGCGACTGCAATCGGGGGATGCCGCGGGTGCGCGATCGGCACTCTCGGCTGCACCACTCTCGGCGGGGAGCCCGATCGGCGCCCGACTGTTGCGCCGTGAGGTCGGCGCAGAGCTCGCGGTGCTCGAAGCACGACGGCCGCGAGCGCTCCGCCTCGCTCGCACCGGCCTCGACGAGCTCGCCGAGTGGCAGTCGAGCTTTGGAAGTCTCGATTTACAGAGCGCGCTCGTCGCTCACGGAACGCGCCTCATCACCGTCGGCATCCGCCAGGCCGTCGCGAGCGGTCGGGCATCCGAGGTGTTCGAGTGGTCGGAGCGCACTCGCAACCTTTCCGGTCGGATCCTGCCGCTCCGTCCGCCCGCCAACGCAGCGAGCGCTGCCGATCTCGCGGAATTGCGGCTGTTGCGGGCCTCCGATCCCTCTGCTGCCTCGGCCGACGGTCGGGCGGAGTCCGCACTGCGGGCGGCCATCCGCGCGCGGCAGTGGGAGGGGCGCGGATCCGGCAGCCTCGAGGAGCTGGCCACGCTCGACGACGTGCAGGCCGAGCTCGGCGCGGAGGGCTCGGCGCTTCTCGCCATCCTGTGGTCGGGCGAGCGACTGACCGCCCTGGCCGTGACGTCCGAGAGCTCGAGCGTGGTCGACCTTGGACCGCTCGACCCCATCCGCTCCGAACTCGACGGGCTGCTCGCCGATCTCGATATGGCGGCGGCAACCCTCTCGCCCGGAATGCAGCAGGTCGTGAACGCGTCGCTAGCGCACCGGCTCGAACGGCTCGACACACTGATCGTCGGGCCGGTGCGCGAGAGTCTCGATACCAGGAGGCTCGTAGTGACTCCGCCCGGGGTGCTCGCGGGGATGCCGTGGTCGCTGTTGCCGACGCTCGCCGGCCGGGCGCTCACGTTGCCGCTGTCGGCGACGCGGTGGCTCGCGCAGCGCGCGCAGCCACTGTCACTGCGGTCCGCGGGTTTCGCGGCCGGGCCGGGGGTCGCCCGCGCCGAAGAGGAGGTGACGGATGCCGCGGCCGGCTGGTCGGTATCCACCGTGCTGGTCGGGGCGGCGGCCACGAGCGAGGCAGTGGCGCAGGTCGCCAAGAGGGTGGACCTGCTTCACGTGTCGGCGCACGGCCGACACTCTGCTGACAACCCGCTTTTCTCGGGCGTGCTGCTCGCGGACGGCCCGTGGTTCGGCTACGACGTCGACCAGCTGCCTGCCGTACCGGCGGTGGTGGTGCTCTCCGCGTGCGAGGTGGGACGCTCCGCGGTGCGCTGGGGACAGGAGGCGCTCGGCATGTCGCAGGCCTGGCTTCATGCGGGAGTGCGATGCGTGATCGCGGCGCCGGCCAGCGTCAACGACTCCCTCGCCTGCGAGCTGCTCACCGAGGCTCATTCCCTCATGGCCGCGGGTGTCACTCCGGCGGAGGCGCTCGCCACGGCCGGAACGGCCTCGGGCTGGCGGCCGGCGTTCCAATGCTACGGAGCGGGATGGTAGCTCCACTCATCGGGGTCAAGTAAAAAATAGTAGACATAGTGTGTATTTTGCATTACATTCACAGATGTCAGTAATTTTTTACATCGGTGTTCTTCCCAGTGCCGGCCCGACAGGAGAGATTCAATGTCCGTTTCCGAAAAGCGCGCGTGGATCATGGTGATCGTCGCGACGGTGGCCTACGCCACCTACCTCGCGATAGTGCTCGGCCGGGCCGGAGGCCGTCCGCTCGCCGGGGTGTCCTACCAGTGGACACTCGTCTGGAGCGTCGGCGGGGCCATCCTCGCGTCGATCCTTCTCGACATCCTCAGCTCGTTCTTCGCACCGAAGAGTGCGGCCGAGAAAGACCAGCGCGACCGTGAGATCAACCGACTCGGTGACTACATCGGGCAGTCCTTCCTCGTCATCGGCGCGGTCTCGGCCCTGATCCTGGCACTGATCGAGGTGGCTCCGTTCTGGATCGCCAACGCGATCTATCTCGGCTTCGTGCTGTCGGCGATCGTCGGGTCGGTCGCCAAGATCATCGCCTACCGCCGGGGCTTCCAGACATGGTGAAGGCGACGCGGATCACCAACGACATCCGCCGCTTGCGCTTCGCCGCCGGCGAGCTCACCCAGGCCGATCTCGCCGCCCGGGTGGGAGTCACCCGCCAGACCATCATCGCCATCGAACAGGGTCGCTACTCGCCCTCCCTCGAGGTGGCATTCCAGATCGCTCGCGTCTTCGACGTGCCGCTAGACGACGTGTTCCACTACCCCCGCACCGAAGGAGACACCCCATGAAGGCCGTGGTAGTGAAGGCAGTGGTACAGGACAGATACGGATCGAGCGACGTGCTGCATTTCGCGGATGTCGAGATGCCGACCATCGGAGACGATGACGTGCTGCTGCAGGTGCGCGCCGCATCCCTTCACCGCGGTGACTGGCACATGATGACCGGCCTGCCCTCTCTCATCCGCGTGTTCGGCTTCGGATTGCGCCGCCCGAAGCGACGGATTCGGGGTATGGATGTCGCGGGCGTCGTGCACAGCGTCGGCAGCAAAGTGGTCGACCTGAAGCCCGGCGACGAGGTATTCGGCGTCTGCCGGGGATCGCTCGCCGAATACGCCAGCGCGGCCGCAGAGTTGCTCGTGCGAAAGCCGGCGGGAGTCAGCTTCGAGCAGGCCGCAGCGGTGCCGACCTCTGCCGTGTCCGCACTGCAGGGACTGCGCGACGCCGGCCGTCTCACCGCGGGCCAGCGGGTGCTGGTGATCGGCGCGGCCGGAGGCGTCGGCATCTTCGCCGTGCAACTGGCGAAGGAGCTCGGCGGCATCGTGACCGGAGTATGCAGCAGGGCGAAGGTAGAACTGGTGTCGTCGCTGGGTGCCGACGCGGTGATCGACTATGCGCGCGGAGACCTGGGCGCTGAGCGCTACGACCTCGTCCTCGACCTGGCCGGGAACCGACCGGTGTCGGTCCTGCGCCGATCCCTCACGCCGACCGGCACGCTCGTGATCGTCGGCGGGGAGAACGGCGGGCGCATCCTCGGAGGATTCCAGCGCATTCTCGGGGCTATGGTCGTCTCGCTGTTCGTGCGGCAGCGGCTGACCGGGGTCGCCGTGGTGCAGCGACGATCGGACCTGCTCGTGCTCGCCGACCTGCTCGCGGCCGGATCGCTCGCCCCGGTCATCCATCGGGTCTATCCCTTGAGTGAGGCGATCGACGCGCTGCGCATGCTCGAGAGCGGAGATCCACAGGGAAAGCTCATCATCACGCCGTAGCGGCAGAACGGTCCGGTCGTTGCCGTTCGCTCGACAGCAGATTCTCGGAGGAATGTCATCCCAACATCGGTTTTTCGCCAATCCCGGGGGCTTGGAGATGCTGAATTGACGCTGAACAGTGAGTCAGAACAGATCGCCGCGGGCAGAGTCGATTCGGTCAGAGTCGATCGTGCTCGGCCACCTCGCTCGGGATGAGGGGGATCGCCGCTGCCGGCAGCAGCGCGACCGCGGCGAAGGCGAGGGGATAACCGACCAGGCCGATCAGCGCGCCGACAGCGGGACCGGCGACCGAGGCGGCGAGAAACTGCCCCGTGTTCTGGGCGCCGAGTGCGCGACCGGCCCAAAACGATCCGGCCATTTCGGCGACGGAGGTAAAGGCAAGCCCGTTGTCGGCCACGGTGACCGTCATCGCGATTACCAGCACGATCGCGGCGGCACCCCAGCGAGGTTCCCCGAGAGCGGCGAGCAACAGCATCACTACGGATGCCGAGATCGCCACCCAGCGCAGCGGACGAACGCGACTGCCGACCCGATCGCTCAGCACGCCGACGCCGACGCGCCCGATCGCCCCGACGAACTGGGCACCGCCCACCAACAACCCGGCGGCCAGGGCCGACCAGCGGAGCTCGGTGACGAGCCAGACCAACCCGAAGATCGACAGGGTGAACTGGGGGAACACGAGCAGCAGTGACACTGCATGAATTCGCCAGAGGAACCCGCTCGAACGGTAGGGGTTGGCGGTCGGGACCCCCCGAACCCTCTCGGCGCGCGGGGGGTCACGGATGCCGATCGCGCAGGTCGCGGCGAGCACGGCGGTGAGTGCGAGAGGCACGATCAGTGCGACCCCGATTCCCCCGGCAGAGGCCAGCGTCGGCACCGTCACCGCGGCGATGGTCACCCCGAGCGGCTGGCAGGTCTGGCGGATACCCATCGCGAGTCCCCGCCGATCCTTGGGAAAC
>JAYTTG010000266.1:0-1720 GCA_043745175.1 Microbacteriaceae bacterium | reverse complement strand
TCGGGACCCCGCGTCTCGATACTCAGCTCGATCTCCACGTCGCTGATGAGCGCGTTGCGACCGTGACGGGTGTGCAGCACCTCCACGACGTTTGCGTTCGCCTCGGAGATGAGTTCGGCGATGCGCGCCAGCTGGCCCGGACGGTCAGGCAGCAGCAGCCGCAGCTTGAGATAGCGATCGGATGCCGCGAGTCCGCGCGAGATCACGCGCTCCATCACGAGCGGATCGATGTTGCCGCCGCTGAGAATCGCTATTGTGATCCCGGCATCCTTCACCTGGCCGGTCATGATTGCCGCGACCGCGACCGCCCCGGCGGGCTCGACAACAAGTTTTGCCCGCTCGAGCAGCACGAGCATAGCCCGGGCGATGTCGTCGTCGGAGACCGTGATGATCTCGTCGACCGCGTCCTTGATGATCTCGAAGTTGAGGATGCCCGGCTTATTGACGGCGATTCCGTCGGCAATCGTCGGCAGGATCGTGATCGCGGTGGAGACGCCGTTCTGGATAGACACCGGATAGGGCGCCGCATTCTCGGCCTGGACGCCGATGATTCGCACGGTGCGTCCCTCGCGCGCAAACCTCTGCTTGAGGGCGCTCGCCACTCCGGAAATGAGCCCTCCGCCGCCGATCGGCACGATCACAGTCTGGAGGTCGGGGACCTGATCGAGCATTTCCAGACCGAGCGTACCCTGGCCGGCAATGACATCCGCGTGGTCGAATGGAGGAATGAATACGGCGCCGGTAGTGGCCGCAAACTCCGCCGCTCGGCGAAGGGCTTCGTCAACGGCGTGCCCACGGAGCACGACCGCTGCACCGTAGTTGCGGGTCGCCTGCAGCTTCGGCAAGGCCACGCCAACCGGCATGAAGATTGTCGCGGCAATGCCGAGTTCGCGCGCCGCAAAAGCTACACCCTGGGCGTGATTGCCAGCGGAGGCAGCCACCACTCCGTGCGCCTTCTCTTCATCATTGAGACGCGAGATGCGGTTGTAGGCACCGCGGATCTTGTAGGAGCCGGTGCGCTGGAGGTTCTCACACTTGAGATACACCGGCGAGCCGAGAAGTTCGCCGAGAAAGCGGGAACTCTCCATCGGCGTGATCTCTGCGACGCGGGACACGACTACGCGCGCCGATTCAAAGTCGGCGAGTGTCGGGCCCGCCAGGGTGAGTTCAGGCATTCGTCTCCACACGGGTTCTCGCGGCCGGGCGTACCGCCTGTGTCGGTGTTGGTGTCGGGTCGGTGATCGTGCGCCAGTGGCCGCTCGCAACGTATTTGACCATCACGTTGACGGTCGCGACGACCGGTACGGCGAACAGTGCCCCCGGGATGCCCGCGAGGAATCCGCCGGCGGCGACGGCGAACACGACGGCGAGAGGATGAACCTTCACCGCTGTTCCCATGATGAAGGGCTGCAGGACATGGCCCTCGATCTGCTGCACCGCGATCACCACGGCGAGCATGAGGAGGGCCGCAATCGGGTTGAGGTAGACGAGGGCGATGAAGATGGCGAGCACGCCAGAGAACAGCGCACCAACGACGGGGATGAAGGATCCGAGGAAGACCGCGATCGTGATCGGGATCACCAGCGGAAATCCTCCGAAGAACAGGCCGATGATCCACGCTCCGAGTCCGATACCGACGGCGTCGACAAAGGCGACGAAGATCTGCACGCGCACGAAGTTGGTGAGCGTGACCCATCCGGCCCGCCCGGACCCGTCGACG
>JAYTTG010000265.1:0-6281 GCA_043745175.1 Microbacteriaceae bacterium | reverse complement strand
TTCCACGAAAGGGGATCCATCATGGCAGCCATGAAGCCGAGGACCGGAGACGGACCAATGGAGGCTGTTAAGGAGGGTCGCCTCATTATCGTGCGCGTCCCGCTCGAAGGTGGGGGCCGCCTCGTCGTTTCGGTCAACGATGCCGAAGCAAAAGAATTGCACGATGCGCTTGCCGGGGTAGTCGTCGCAGCAAACTAGGGCCGCTGTGTTGGCCTGTCGGCCAAGCCATCTATAGCTTTGTCAGCTGTAGTAGGCCGTCGCCCACCGGTGACAGCGCGCTGATTACGGCCGAAGATTCGGCGATCTCCGTGAGGAGCGATCGAAACCGGGTGACCGTGTCATCCCGCTGTGCCGGGTCTGCGACGCGGCCGCGCCAGAGGGCGTGAGCGACAAGCACAGTACCTCCCGTGCGTACAAGCCGCAGGCCGTGCTCCACGTACTGGATCACGGACTGTGGGTCGGCATCCACTAGGACCACGTCGTAGGACTGCTCGTTCATCCGGGGCAGCACGTCCATGGCACGTCCCGCAATGAGCCGAACTCGGTTCGCCGGGATACCCGCTTCGAGGAACACCTTTTTTGCGGACTGTTGGTGGTCGAGTTCGAAGTCGATGGAGGTGAGAGTGGCGTCGGGGGCACCCGAGAGTAGCCAGAGTCCGCTCACGCCGACGCCGGTGCCGATCTCGATGATGTTCGTGGCGGCTGTCGCTGCGGTGATCACCGCGAGCTGGGCGCCCATCGCCGGGCTCACGGCATCGATTCCGAGTTCGATCGAATGCTGTCTCGCTTGCGCTATTTCGGCGCGTTCGACGATGAAGTCCTCCGCGAACTTCCAGCTCGACTCTTTGTCTGCCAATTCTGCTCCTCGTTCACAGCCAAGCGTAGGGGAGGGTTTGCGGCTGGGAGCGTTAGTCTAAACGGGTGTTTGGCGGCCTGACTATCGACAAGTTCCTCGTGATCCTCGTGATCGCGGTCTTCCTGCTGGGCCCGGAGCGCATCCCGCACTACGCCGCGCAGCTCGGTCGCCTGGTGCGAAGCATCCGCGACATGGCGGATGGCGCCAAGGAGCGGTTGCGCGAGGAGATGGGTCCGGACTTCGACGACGTCGACTGGAAGAAACTCGATCCCCGTCAGTACGATCCGCGCCGCATCATCCGGGAGGCGCTTCTCGAGGACCCCAACGATCGGGTGGACGTGCCTCTCACTATCGTCCAGCCGAGCGGGGAATCTGCCTACGCAAAGCGCAAGCGACTGATGGCGGAGAGCGGCGTTAGCCAGCCAACAATTGTCCCGTTCGACACCGAGGCGACCTGACCAGCCCTTCGACATCCGGCGCGGTCCCAGATTTGGCCCCTAGAGTCCTGCTATGACCGAATTAGAAGGATCCGTCGTACTCGTCGTCGGGGCGTCTGGGGTGTTGGGCGCGGAGATCGCACGACTTCTCGAAAAAAAAGGCTCGACGGTGGTGCGCGCCGGACGCAATCCAGATCACCTGGCCGGTCCAGACACCTTGCTTGCCGACCTCACCGACGAAAAAGCAGCCGCGACCCTCGTCGCCGCTGCTGTGAGCGCCCACGATCGACTCGACGGGGTCGTCATCGCCGCGGGCGTGGTGGCTTTCGGTCCTGCCAGCGAGGTCACGGATGAGACGCTCCATCGGCTCTTCGAGGTCAATGCCCTCGCGCCGATTCGATTGATCCGAGAGGTTGCACCGCATCTCGCGGCATCCGCTACCGCCGGTGGTAAACCCTTCATCGTGACGATGAGTGGCATCGTGTCCGAGACTCCGACCGCGGGACTCGCGGCCTACTCTGCTGCGAAGGCGGCGTTGGCGGCCTTCGTGCAGGCTTCATCGCGCGAGCTGCGCCGTTCGGGAGTGCGGGTGCTGGATGCCCGTCCAGGTCACACCGAGACCGGACTTGCGACACGGGCGATCGCCGGGACTGCACCGGCATTCCCGCCCGGCCTCGATCCCTCGGCTGTGGCGGAACGGATCGTCCGTGGAATTGTTGACGACGAGAAGGACCTGCCGAGCGGCGCGTTCTGAGTTGTGCAGCTACGACCGGTGTCGGCCCTCGCGCAGCGCGATGCCTGAACGGCGAGACGCACCGACAGCCGTTCGGCGCGATCCGGCGGCCTCAGCGCCGAGATTTGAGTCGTTCAGTGGAAGCCGGTGAGAGGTTTCGTGACCAGTCCGTTCTCCTCACGGGGAAAGCCGAGAGGTACGCCGATCTTGGTGACACGAACGAGCTCCATCGGCGAGAGGCTGGCCGCGGTGCGGGTCGGTATCGAACGACTCGACCCTGAACTTCTCGGCGACGAGACCGCGTGTGCACGCAGCCTCGCGCCCACGAGTGACACCCGCGCCGAGAGTTTCGGGCGCAGGTGTCACCGGACGACGCGCAGCCCGCGGTCGGGAGCCGGGGCCGGATACCGGTCGGTCAGTCGGTCAGCTGACGCTAAAGCCGAGTTTTCGGCCGGCAAGGCCCCGACCGTGGCTGGCGAGCTGGTCCGCCACCGCGAGAATGGCCACGGATGCCACATCCCGCGGGTCTGCCAGCACGATCGGCCTCCCCGCGTCTCCCCCTTCGCGCAGCGCGGTGCTCAGCGGTATTGCGGCGAGCACGGGCACTGGCTGTTCCTGGCCGACCGAGAGTCGCGCCGCGACATCCGCCCCGCCGCCCGAGCCGAAGAGCTCAAGCACCGTGCCGTCGGGCTGAGCCAGCCCGGACATGTTCTCGATGACGCCGATCACCCTCTGGCCCGTTTGGCGTGCCACGGTCGCGCTTCGTTCGGCGACCTCGGCCGCCGCCCCTTGCGGGGTGGTGACGACAATGACTTCGGCGTGCGGCAGCAGCTGTCCGAGTGAGATCGCCACGTCGCCGGTGCCCGGAGGCAGGTCGAGCAGCAAGATGTCCAGGTCGCCGAAGTACACGTCGGTGAGGAACTGCTGGATTGTGCGGTGCAGCATCGGCCCGCGCCAGGACACAGCGGCGTTGTCCTCTACGAACATGCCGATCGAGATCACCTTCACGCCGTAGTTGATGGGGGGCAGAATCATTTCCCCCACCTTCGTGGGCTTTGCTCCGGAGAGCCCGAGGATGCCCGGAATCGAGAACCCGAAGACGTCGGCGTCGACGAGGCCAACAGCCAGTCCGCGCGCCGCGAGCGCGACGGCGAGATTAGCGGTGATCGTCGACTTGCCGACGCCCCCCTTGCCGCTGGTGATAGCGATGATTCGGGTGAGTGAATCCGGGCCGAACTGCAGGTCACGCGATCGGCCACCCCGCAGTTTCTCGGTGAGGGCCGCGCGTTGCTCTCGTGTCATTATGCTGACATCAACCGTCACTGACGTCACGCCGGGCACGGATGCTGCGGCCTCGCGTACTTCGCGCTCGATGGTCTGAGCTGCGGGGCATCCGACGATCGTCAGTGTGAGGCCGACCATAACGGCGCCCTCGGTGGAGGCGGTAATCTCCCCAATCATGTCGAGTTCGGTCACCGGTCTGCGAATCTCCGGGTCGATCACCCGGGCGAGAGCATCGCGCACCTCTTGGTCGAGGTTGGTAGGCGTGTTCACCCCGCGCTACCGTCAGGCTTCCGATCCTTCTCCAACTCCTCGAAGAGGGCCCGCAGCTCAGCACGAATGAAGTCTTTCGAAGCAAGTTCGCGCACCGCGAGCCTCAGCGAGACAACCTCGCGAGCGAGGTACTCCGTGTCGGCGATGTTGCGTTCCGCGCGCTGGCGATCCTGCTCGAACTGCACACGGTCACGATCATCCTGGCGGTTCTGGGCGAGGAGGATGAGGGGTGCAGCATAGGAGGCCTGCAGCGAGAGGATAAGAGTGAGCAGCGTAAAGTTCGTCCTGCGCGGGTCGAATTGGGCATCCGATGGCGCATAGCTGTTGAACGTCAGCCAGATCATGACGAACGCGGTCATTCCGACGAGGAAGTACGAGGTTCCCATCGCCCGAGCGAATCCTTCGGAAAACCGCCCCACCCGATCGCGACCGCCCATGCGGGGAACGAAGCGATTGCGCAGACCCTTGGGGGTATCGAGGGAGTCAGAGCGACGAGCCATTGAATGACCTCCTTTCGGCGGATGTGACTACGGGGATCGCGCCGGTGTCGGCACTCGCCGGCGCGGGGTCGTCGTCGTGACTTCGCCAGTCATCGGGCAGGAGATAGTCGAGGACATCGTCAATGGTCACCACCCCGACCAGTCGATGGTTGTCGTCGACTACCGGAAGGGAGACCAGGTTGTAGCTCGCGAGGGTGCGGGCGACTTCTGCGGCAGACGCACTCGCCTTCACCGGTTCGAGCTTCTGGTCGAGCAAGGTACCGAGACGTTCCATGGGCGGATAGCGCAGCATCCGCTGAAAATGAACCATTCCAAGGAACCGGCCGGTCGGCGGTTCGTAGGGCGGGAGCGTGACGCAGACGGCTGCGCCGAGGGCTGGAGCGAGCTCATGGCGGCGGATCAGGGCGAGGCCTTCCGCCACGGTTGCGTCGGCAGACACGATGATCGGCTCCGGCGTCATGAGGCCGCCGGCGGTGTTCGGCGCATAGGCGAGCAGCATGCGCACGTCTTCGGCCTCTTCGGGCTGCATGAGGTCGAGCAGCACTTCGCTTCGCTCGTCGCTGAGTTGCGCGATGAGGTCGGCCGCATCATCCGGCTGCATCTGATCGAGAACATCCGCGGCTCTGGCGTCGTCGAGCTGGTTCAGGATATCGACCTGCTCGTTCTCCGGCATCTCCTCGAGTACGTCGGCGAGTCGTTCGTCGCTCATCTCCTCGGCGACCTCGAGCATCCGTTGCTCCGGCAGGTCGAGCATCGCGTTCGCCAGGTCGGCCGGCAGTAGGTCTTCATAGGTGGCGAGCAGTTGGGTGGCAGACTGTGCCTCGCCGGTGGACCGCTCGCGCATGCCCGCCCAGGGGGAGAACACCGTCTGACCCTTGGCGAACGGTGAGGCGCTCGTCTTCGGCCGGCGGAGAAAGAGCTCACCGACTGCCCACTCGCCCGGACCGCTCTCTTCGATCGCGACATCCTCGATCGTGGCGGTGCCCGACCTGTCGACGAGAGTGACCTCACGACCGAGCAACTCGGCGATCACCCGCACCTCACCGCTGCGCTGTGCGAATCGACGCAGGTTGATGAGTCCGGTGGTAATGACCTGGCCGGAACCGAAGCTCGTCACCCGGCCGATCGACAGGAAGACACGACGCTTGCCCGGCACTTCGACGATGAGGCCGACGACGCGGGGCGGTTCCTTCTGCCGGTACACCACCAACACATCGCGCACCCGCCCGACCTTGTCGCCGGCGGGGTCGAATACGGAGCACCCGGCCAGTCGGGCGACAAAGACTCTTGCGGCGCTCACAGATCTAACTTAGACCTTGAGGATGCACTGAGAGGATAATGGAGTCATGACCAACCACAGCCCCCTCGCACCCCGCGGCCGTCTCATCCCGACCCTCCCGAAGGGCGATGTGCTCGGGACCTACGACACCTACTTCGACGCCCAGGCGGTGGTCGACCGTCTCGCCAAAGCGGACTTCCCGGTCAAGCAGGTCTCGATTGTCGGAAGCGATCTCAAGACCGTCGAACGGGTCACCGGCAAGCTCACGTATGGGCGTGCAGCGGGCGCTGGAGCCGCAAGCGGCGCGTGGTTCGGACTCTTCATCGGCGTGCTCTTCACCTTCGGCGGCACCGGCACGGTGTTGCAGTACGTGATCGCGGCGATCATCATCGGCGCCGGCTTCGGCGCTCTCTTCGGTGTCGCAGCAACGGCCGTCACCCGTCGCACGCGCGACTTCACATCTACCCACCAGGTGCTCGCCAGCCGCTATGAGATTGTCGTGGACCCCAATCTGCTGTCGAAGGCGCAGGACGTGTTGTCGCGCACGTCCTAACCCCGCAGCGCCGGATGATCGGCGGACTCAGGGTGCCCTTCACAGGACATCGCGCCAAGACCGGGCGCGAAACTCTCTGGGACTCATCCCGTTGATCGTATGGAATTGTCGAGAGAAGTAGAAGGCATCCTGGTACCCGACTGATCGCGCCACGTCTGCAATGGAGGCCCGGGTCGTGATGAGAAGCTCGCAGGCACGAGCGCTTCGGAGTCGTTTGACGTACTCCACCACGCCGAGACCGGCGGATGCCTTGAAGAGGGCGGAGAAATGCGACGTACTCATGTCGGCAAGTCGGGCCAGCTCGCCGACGGTCGTCTGCGAGGCGAGATTCTGGCGAAGGTAGTCCTGGACGATGTGGATGCGGTCGGC
>JAYTTG010000264.1:0-6296 GCA_043745175.1 Microbacteriaceae bacterium | reverse complement strand
CACCGTTTCTCTGGAGCGCTGCGGGGCGATAGCTCAGCTGGTTAGAGCAGCGGACTCATAATCCGTCGGTCGCGGGTTCAAGTCCCGCTCGCCCCACTTTCGAACAACCGCAGGAACTCCAGACCAGTCCTTCATGACCCGTCGACGCCGTCGATCGCGAATACCCGGGTCTCGCCCGGGGACAGCTCGGCGCGATTTCCTTCGACCATCACGATCACCGGGGGAGCGCTGCTCAACCCCACCGTGATACGTAATCGGGTCTTCCACAGTTCAAGTCGGATGTCCTGCGACCGGTAAGTGAAGCCGAAGGCGATCGAGTCGATCTCCGGCGGCAGGAGTGGATGCAGCCAGAGCATGTCCGAGCGCACCTCCAGGCCCGTGTAGCAGCGGCGCACCATGTCGATCGAGCCCGCCATGGCGCCGATATGGATGCCGTCCCGGGTCGACCCGCCCTGGATATCCGAGAGATCGCTCTCGAGGGCTCGCGTCAGGAAGTCCCACGACCGTTCCCGGTCCTGCCTGGCCTCGATCCACGAGTGCACGACATTGGACAGGGTTGAGCCGTAGGTGGATCGCTCGGTGTAGTGATTCACGGTGCTGATGACGGCCTCGACCGGCAGCGGGTAGCCCATCTCGGCCAGCAGTTCGCGCAGTTCCTCGGCCGAAAAGAGGTAAAAGAGCATCAGCACATCCGGCTGTTTGGATACTTTGAAGAGGTTCGTGCTCGAACCTTCGGCGTTCAGGATGAGATCGAGCCGCTCCAGTGACCCATACTTGGCTCGGTAACGATCCCAGTCGAGTTCGGCGAGTTCGTGGTAGCCCTCGAATTGCGAGATGGTGCCGTCAGAACAGAACGGCACTGTGAGCCGCTTGCCGATACGGTGCCAGTTCTCCACTTCGTCGGGGTGAAGGTCCAGCCGGTCCCGCAGCGGTCGGCACGAGCGGCTCTCGAGCAATTGGACGATGTCCGCGGCGCGACGGAGCACCCATGCCGTCATCACGTTCGTGTAGGTGTTGTTGCGGAGGCCCGTGCCCTGTTTGTCGGGGTAGCCGTCGTGAAATTCGTCCGGGCCCATCACGCCACTAATGGAGTAGCGGTCTTCCGCGGAATCGTAGATGGCCAGTCCCGCAAAGAAACGCGCGACCTCGATCACCAGCTCCGCCCCCTGTTCAATGAGGAAGCCGAGATCTCCCGTCGCCTGGTAGTGCTGCCACGCGCTGTAGGCGATTGCGAGCCCCACGTGCCGCTGGCGATGAGAATTGTCGGGTATCCAAGTGCCAGCGCGCGGGTTGAACAGTTCGCGCGGCGTCACTTCGCGGCCGTCGATACCGCTCTGCCACGGAAACATGGCCCCAGGAATACCCTCGGCCTGGGCGGCGTACTTCGCCTCGTCGAGTCGTCGGTAACGGTATCCGAGCAGTGCCCGGCTGAGGTCGGGACGCCGCAGGGTGAGCATCGGGTAGACGAAAAGTTCATCCCAGAAGATGTGGCCGCCGTACCCTTCACCGTGCAGGCCCCGCGCGGGGATTCCGGCATCGAGGTCTGCCGTCACCGACGCGAGTGTCTGCAGAATATGAAAGGTGTTGAGGTTCAGGGCGAGTGCCTGACGGTCGCCGGAATCCATCTCGACTCGGAATTCGTCCCAGAGTATTCGCCACGCGCGCTCGTGCGCCGCGAGCAGGTCCTCAGCACCCGGCGTTCGCGCGAGCAGGGTCTCCGCGGCTTCGGAAGGAGAGGCGATGGCGCGGTCACGCGAGGTGCGCACAACCACCACTTTTTCGATTCGGGTCGCATGCCCGATGGTCGCCGCCAGATCGAATTCCTGCGCCACCCACCCTGCCTCATCCACGAGGAGGCGGCGTGTCGAGGCCAGCAGATCCGGTCCGTCGAAGACGCGGGTGCGTGCGGCGACGGAGATGTGGATTCCGGATCGGATGGTCTCCATCTCGAGCAGGATGCTCTCGTCATTGAGTTCCAGGGTCTTGCGCGCGCTGAGATGCCTGCGGGCGAGAAGCGCGGACCCCCTCTCGGCGCGATTGGTCACACGTCCGTCGATGGCCGATCGAACCGTGAGCGAGCCGCTCCAGTTTTCCGGTTCGATCGTGGTCTCGACCAACGCCGTGTGCGCGCTCGCCTGCGAGACGAGCCTTCGTGTGCGCACCCGGGTAATGCGGCCCGTTCCGTCGTTGAAACGCAGCTCTCGGGTCAGAATGGCCCGGCGGAGGTCGAGTTGTTGTCGATAGTCGAGGAGTGCCGCTCGCGCGGGGGAGAACCAGTCCCCGTCGTCGATCCGAAAGCACAGGGGCAACCAGTTGGGAGAGTTCACCATGCTCTCGCTGTCAGCCGTCACGCCGTTTCGCTCGGTCGTGACGGTGTTGTAGACGCCGGCAAAGTAGGTCCCGGGATAGTGGATGCCGTCGGCGTCGTCCTCGGAGGCTGCGCCTCGCGTGCCCCAATAGCCGTTGCCGAGTGTGCAAAGGGCTTCGCGAGTGCCCTCTTCTGCGGGATCGAAGCCGTCCCAAGCCAGCATCCACTGGCCGGTGGAATCGTCGCTATCGGCTGGGCTGGGAGGGCAGTTGACGTCGAGCTCGCTTGAAGTCTGATCGGTCAGGGTGAGTGTGTTCCAGTCGAGATCTCGCAGGTCCGACACGACGACCTGCGCCCCGGCCTCCGTGAGTGCGGCAGACCGCCGTGATGATGGATCTTGACCGGCCACGAGCCCGATCACGTGACGAAAGCCGCCCGCCACTCCTGCGCGGATGCCAGCCTCGGCATCCTCGACGACGACCGCATGCGCGGGGTCCACTTCGAGACGCCGGCAGGCCTCGAGGAACAGTGCAGGGCTTGGCTTGCCTGCGAGCTTGAGTCGCTGCAGATCATTGCCGTCGACACGCACGTCGAAGAGTTCCGTCACCCCTGCAGCGGTCTCGATTGCCGGTCCATTGCGGCTCGAGGTGACAAGGGCAGTCCGCACGCCCCTCCGCCGGAGGTCATGCAGAAAGTCGACTGTACCGGCGATCGTCGATACGCCGTTCGCGCTCAACTCCGACTCGAAGAGTGTCTGCTTGTCGGCGGCGAGCGAGGCGACGATGGGATCGTCGACGGCGACGTGAATTCCCCGGGATGCGAGAACCGCCCGGATGCCATCCTCCCGCGTTCGCCCGTCGAGGAGCGTGCGGTAATCCCCATCCGGGTCGAAGGGTCGTGCGGTCGGGCTCAGCCCGGGTAGCGCGGTGAGGAAGAGTCTCATCCAAGCCCGCGCGTGCACCCTCGCGGTGTCGGTGACGACGCCGTCGAGGTCGAAGATCACCGCATCTACCAGGGGTGACGCGTTCGAGACCGATCCGGTAACCTGCGACTCGCCCATGCTCGGAGGCTACTGCGACGGGGTGTGGAGTGAATGTGCCTTTGGTCCCGCGAAGAGCATCACCCTGAGGGGGACGACGGCACCGGTGCTCATGCCGGTGGGCTTTATTACAAAACTCTCATCTGGCGGGACTTCTGCCGATCGAAGTGTTTACTGTGGAACAGGCACAATCCGTGAGTGAGACCTCCAGAAGACGTCATCGTCAGGCGGCTCGCACGCGTAGAGAGTGCTTTTTTATTTGCAGATGATGGGCACCCAGTCCCACACTGCCAGCCACCGTCGTCGCCCCCCAGGCAGCACGCCGCCGCCGCGCCCCCGCGCGCCCTACGTAACGGAGAACAGCACTATGAGTCAGATTTGGAAGGAAAAACCGTTTCGCGGCGCACGTCGCGGTGAACACACCCCCCTGCCGCGCGCCGTCGAAAACGGCGCAGCCAACTCCCCGACCCTTGTGCTTTTTGTGCTCATCGCCACCATCGGCGTGCTCGCCTACACGTTCTTCCTGCTCAACCCGGCCAACCGCGGTGACTGGCTGCCCTACAGCCTGGTTATTACTGCGGAGGTCATCCTCGTGACCCAGGCTCTCGTCTCGATGTGGACGATCCTCTCCGGGGGAATCGACCCGCGCGACTTCGCGTTCCATCATTCCCAGGAGCGTCTCTTCGATGCCGTAACGATCGAGAACGAGGGCACCGTCGCCCTCCCCGAGCGCTGGGGAGTGTTCCTCGATGACGCTCGCATCGGCATCGATGTTTTCATCACGGTCTATGGGGAGAACCTCGCCACCATCCGCCGCACGGCCACCGCTGCCATCGCATTGCGCGGCGAACACCTCACCTGGATCCTCGACGACGGCGAATCGGACGCCGTGCGGGACCTCGCCGCCGAGCTCGGCGCCCGCTACGTTCGCCGCCTCAGCAACAGCGGCGCGAAGGCCGGAAACGTGAACCACGCTCTCTCGATCAGCAGCGGTGAGTTTTACGCCATCTTTGACGCGGACTTCGTGCCGAATGAGGACTTCCTCTACGAGACCGTGCCGTTCTTCATCGACTCCAACGTTGCCTTCGTGCAGACCCCGCAGACCTATGGGAACATGAAGAATCTCGTCTCGAGCGGCGCTGGCTTCATGCAGTCGGTCTTCTACCGCTTCATCCAACCCGGTCGCAACCGCTTCAACGCCGCATTCTGTGTCGGCACCAACGTGATCTTCCGCCGCCAGGCGATCACCGACATCGGAGGCATGTTCACCGACTCCAAGTCGGAGGACGTCTGGACCTCACTCATGCTGCACGAGAACGGCTGGCGCTCTGTGTACATCCCGGTGACGCTCGCCGTCGGGGATGCACCGGAGACCGTCGAGGACTACACGAAGCAGCAGTTGCGCTGGGCAACCGGCGGCTTCGAGATACTGATGCGCCACAACCCGCTCAATCCGCGTCATCGGCTCACGATGGACCAGCGCCTCCAATACACCGTTACGGCCACCCATTACCTTGTGGGCATCACCCCGTTGTTGCTGCTCATGGTTCCGCCGCTCGAGATCTACTTCGACCTGCGCCCGGTAAATCTCACCGTCACCTGGCTCACCTGGTTGCTCTTCTACCTGGGCTTCTACGGACTGCAGATCATGCTGGCCTTCAACACGATGGGGTCGTTCCGACCAGCGACTCTCGTGATGGCCACTGTCTCGTTCCCGATCTACATCCGCGCCTTCATCAACGTGTTTTCCGGTCGCGAGCAGAAGTGGCACGTCACGGGGGCCGCTGGCAGGCGGGTGTCACCGTTCAATTTCATGATCCCGCAAGTGCTCATGTTTGCCTTCCTTCTGCTCACCTCGGTGGTGGCGGTCACGAAGGATGTGGGGCACGGCACGGTCACGCTCGCCACGGCCTGGAACCTCACGAGCACACTCGTGTTCGCCGTGTTCATTGGGGCCGCGATGAAAGAAACCCACCTTGCTCGCGTAACGGCGCCCGCTGCGCCGGAGCTCTACCCCACCTTCGCCCGCGTGCCGCGCTCCGCGGTTCGCCCGTCAACTCAGGTGGTGCCACTGCACAACACAGCGACATCCGAAGTTTTCAACTGGGAATCAATGGTGATTCGATGACCTGGGGAAACCGTTTCCGCCTCCTCGGCGGACTGCTGCTCGTGCTGGTAATCGTCGGTGGCGCAACTCTCGTGCTCAACCAGCGGGAGAACCAGGTAGCGAGCGGCTCAGCGTCTCTCGACGCCATCTCCTACTCGGTCGGTTCCGACTATGCAGGCTCGGTCGTTGCCGAATCCGTGAAGGTGGGCGACCAGGTCAAGAAGGGCGATCCGCTGATGACTATCCAGAGCGCCACGCTGCTTCGCGACCTCTCGTCGCCGAAGACTTCTCCGGTCAGCACCGCCTACACGACCTCTACGGATGGCACCCTGACCCTCACGGCAACCGAGCCCGGCATCGTCTCGAGCGTGAGGGCGCAGGTGGGAGGGCTCGTTGGCGCAGGCCAGCCACTCGCCACGATTGACCGCACCGGACCTCTCTTCGTGCGCGCCAAGTTTCGAGTCGACTCCTATGACTTCGCCCGCATCCAGAAGAACGGCCGCGTCGAGATTGTGCTGCCCAACCACAAGCGCATCACGGGAGTGGTCTCCGACGTCAAGGTGCAGACGGTGGGCGGTTCGGCGGATGCCGCGATCAAGGTCACGAGCAAGGGCCTGGTCGCAGGGAGCAACGATGGCCTCGTCGAACCGGGTACTCCGGTGACCGCGATCCTGCATCTCCGTGATAACGGACCGCTCGCCGGCGTGAAGAACTCGTTCCTCTCGCTGCTCGAGCAGATCGGAATTTAATGAGCATCTCTACGCTCTCCCGCGCGACGGGCCTTCTTGTCGCCGGCGTCATCGTCTCGCTCGTGGCCGCCTGCAGCGGCCCAGGAATCGACC
>JAYTTG010000263.1:0-1731 GCA_043745175.1 Microbacteriaceae bacterium | reverse complement strand
GATGACGCCGAAGAATACCCGCCCGATCAGCAGCCACAGCGGCAGCACGATGGTTGCGGCGAACTGGGTGTTGAACAAAACCCGGCGATACCACATGGGGAGGAGTTTACGCTGGACACGGAAGATCAACCGCCCACGCGGTATCGCAGGCAGGTTGCAATGAGGTCGCAGTCAGGGAGGCACGGATGATCGAGCTCAGGACGCCGACAGAAATCGAAGAGATGCGCGCCGCGGGCTCTTTCGTGGCGAACACGCTTACCGAACTGGTCGCGGCCTCGCACGTGGGCGTCAACCTACTCGCGCTCGACTCGCTGGCGGCACAGCTCATCCGCCGGGCTGGCGCAACAAGCTGCTATGTGGACTATCACCCGTCGTTCGGCGCCATGCCCTTCGGCAGAGTGCTCTGCACCTCAGTGAACGATGCCGCGTTGCACGGCCTCCCCCACGACTATGCGCTGAAAGACGGTGACGTGCTCAGCCTCGACTTCGCGGCATCCGTCAACGGCTGGGTGTCCGATTCTGCCGTGACGGTGATCGTGGGCACCCCGCGGCCGGAGGATGTCACTCTTATCGAGACGACGGAACGTGCGCTCGCCGCAGGCATCGCCGCCGCCCAGGTGGGGGCGCGCATCGGCGACATTTCGGCCGCGATCGGCGAGCTCAGCCGGGCGGCGGGATACTCGGTCAACGTCGACTTCGGCGGGCACGGCGTCGGCCGCACGATGCACGGGGATCCGCACATCCCGAATGACGGTCGCCCAGGCCGCGGGCTGCCGCTGCGCGCAGGTCTGGTCTTCGCCATCGAGCCGTGGCTGATGGAGGGTACGGACCGCATCTTCACCGACCCGGATGGCTGGACCCTGCGCAGCCTGGACGGCTCACGTGCCGCCCACAGCGAGCATACGATCGCGATCACGGATGTCGGCCCGGTGGTGTTGACGGCCCGCTGAGCCCCGCTGCTGGGTCGTGCGGACACGATCGATGCGCTCTGCGGCCCTGGGGGACACTCGCGCCCGAACACTCGGGCGCGAGTGTCACCCGCCGGCGCGACGGCGTCCCCCGCATCAGTCCCCCGTCGCGTCAGACTCGCGTTCGGCATCACGGTTACCCGTCATCCCTTCCCGGTAGCAAATGCAGGACTGGCCGTGACTGGAGTGGCTGAAGAGGCTCACCCGCCTCATCCGTAACACCCAGTCCTGCATTTGCTACCGGCAGGGCGACAGCGGGTGCGGATCGAGGTCGGGCGTCGCCGGCGTGCGGCGAAACTCACTGAGCGGATGCCGCTGGCGAACGCTTTACCGTGCGCCGGGTCGTGCGCTACGCCACTCGTCGGCGAGCATGGCGTACGTGAGCCCGTCGAGCCATTCGCCGGAACGGTGCAGCGACCCGCGCACGTCGTGGGACTCGCGGCGCATGCCCACGCGCTCCATCAGGCGCCAGGAGGGCTCGTTGTCAGCGAAGCACCGCGCAATCACCCGGCGCAGGTGAAGTTCTTCGAAGCAGATCCGGATCAACTCCGCGACCGCCTCGGTGGCGTATCCCTTGCCGGTGTACGCCGGGTCGAGGCTCCAGCCGAGCTCGGCCTGCACCGCACGCGCCCGATCCCTCACTTCGACCTGGGCCCAGGCATCGTCGATGGCCAGCATCAGGTCGCCGATCACGCTTCCATCGAACTCGATCACCAGGGTTTTGGCCAGTCGCGCGGGCTCCGTGAAATCGGCGAGATACTGC
>JAYTTG010000262.1:0-1750 GCA_043745175.1 Microbacteriaceae bacterium | reverse complement strand
CCCGCCGCGGTCGCTGCGGCGGTGAACGCCTTCCTGCGAGATTAGAGCCACCCAACGAGCCGACTGACCTGCTCCGAGTATTTTGAACAGTGGGTCCTCCTAACACGAGGGTGCAACTGAAAGAGAACCATTGCGTTAGCCGTCCCGCTTACGAGTGCCCCTCCCGATCGGAATCGGGCCACGATCGCGGTCTCGTGAGCGCCTGGAAAGCCGTCCGGTGATTGTCTGTCTTGTGAGCGCGCGTTGGCGGTTGACATACTGACTCGTGAGGAGCCGAAACGGTGATCGGGGACGGCATGCCAGATTCCAGCGACCAAGCCCGGCGATAACTCAAGCCCGGTGTTTTAACGAACCGGGTCTTCGACCCCACTGTCGCGTGGTTGGTGCGCCGCGGTTTCGGGCTCGTCTCCGCTATGGCAAGCGGATCGCGGGTGTACGTGCTTTGGTTCGCCCTTGGTTTCGTGCCTAGGGTTTTCCGAGGGCGGCCGTTGCCGTCTCGGGTGTTTCGAGGTGAGCGTAGTGACTGGCCTCCACTTCGGCGGGGGCGCGGTACCCGAACTCCGCGTTCTAATAAAGGTCGTCGCCGAGGACGAGGCCGAAGCGCAGCATGAGGTCGGGAACGGTTTCCGGCGCCATCTCGAGTCCGTAGCTCTGACTCAGCACGGCGAGTTCCTCTGGGTCTGCTTTGACCACACCTCCCATCGCGACGAGCTCCGCGAAGAACCGCTCGAAGCCCGCGGGAGAAATGATCTCGAGGAGACGGCAGGGCTCATCGCCTGCGTTCCAGAACGTGTGCCACTGATCGCGGGGCTTATGAACCAGATCTCCGGGGCCCGCCTCTACGACGTCGTCGCCAAGCAGCGCACCCATGCGCCCCTCGAGGATGAAGCTGTACTCGTCCTCCCGCGTGTGGCGGTGCAGCGGTGCCGCCAGCGCGCGGGACGACATCAGATGCTCGACGAGCGCGAAGCGCTGCTGCGACTCGGGCCCATCGATCATGAATCGGACGCCTATCGAGCCGAGGAAACCGGCTGCACCATCGGTCGTCCGGACAATCTTCGTAGTGATGATGCTCATGGTAGTCTCCTTTTCACGCGACTATAGTGTCGCGTCAAAAGTAGCGGAGGGCCTACGATCTGTCAAGCATTGGCGAGACGCACATGACCGACGAAAAACGTCCGTATCGCATGAAAGCCCGCGCAGAGCAGCAGGACGACACCCGCAGGCGCATCACGGAAAGCGCAGTGGCGCTGCACGGCAGCGTCGGCCCGGCCAACACGTCCATGAGCGCGGTTGCTGAGCACGCCGGTGTGCGGCGCTCGACTCTCTACCGTCATTTCGCCGATGAGGCGGCGCTGTTCGTGGCATGCTCCGACCACTGGGCTGCGCAGCATCCGCTGCCGGATCCCGCTGCGTGGGCGGCGGTCGATGACCCCGCCGAACGTCTGCGCCGCGCCCTCACTGAGCTGTACGCCTACTACGAGGGCGGGGAGGACATGCTGGCCAACCTGTTCCGCGACTTCGACCTCGTCGATGTCGTCCGCGAGCACTTCTCCCCTTTCCTCGCCTACCTGAACGGCGCGCGGGACGTGCTGCTGGCTGGCCGCGACCGCCCGCCACTCCTCACGCGCGCTGCGATAGGGCACACCGTGACGTTCACGACGTGGCGGTCGCTGAGCCGCGAACAGGGTCTTCCCCAGCGCGAGGCGGTCGCCCTGATGTGCGAGCTCGTTGCCAACTCGGCCACAGC
>JAYTTG010000261.1:0-6375 GCA_043745175.1 Microbacteriaceae bacterium | reverse complement strand
CTGGTCGGTGGCTCGCATGGCGAATGACATCGTAATCAGTGGCGGAGGATCCATCGCGGTCGCGACCTCTGAGCTCTTCGACGACGCGCGACGGCTCGGTGAATTTCGCGCACTGCTCTCGGAATGTCATCGGCAACTAGTCTCGATCGACCGGCTGGTCGGGGTATTCCCACTGGACTGCCTTGCCTCGTCCTCGACCGCCCTCGCCGCGGAACGGGCGATGGATGACGCGGAGTCGGCCCTCGCGTGGGCGGGCCCGTTCGCCGAGCACCTCCACGTTGCCCTCATCGCCTCGGCCGATGCGTACGGCGTCGGCGAGCGCGTGGCCGAGCGACTGGCGCAGGAGGTGGCGGCCCGCTTCGGCGTGATGCTCGGAATGTTCCTGCCGGCGGTCGCGCTCGCAATGCTTCCCGCCGCACTCGGTATTGGAGCGGGCGTCGCGCTCGGAATCGCATTGCTGCCAGCGGAGAAACGGTCCGCCCTGTTCCGGGCGCTACCGGGCTGGCTGCGGACCAACAGCGCGATGCTCACCGACCCGAAGGTAGTCCAGCTTGTGCGGCTCACCGTGATGAGCGCGGACGACTTCGGCGGCGGCCTGCTCCGCCTTCCGCCCGGGCTGGTGCACGGCCTCGGGGACGAAGGTCTCGGAGTCATTGGCCTCGCAACTTCGTCGAGCGTCGTGGTCGGGATCGCCAGCCTGCGAGGCGCGCTCGCCGAGTCTGCGGTGTCCGTGACGCAATCCGGTCCTCCGGTTTCGGTCGCCCGCGCTGAGAACTACAGCGACCGTGCCGCCCGTGTCCCTCAGGGCACGGCCCAGGTGCGCATCGACCGCTGCACCCAAGCGGATGGCCCCGACCGCTTCGAGGTCTATATCGGAGGCACCCGAGACTTCTCGGCGGAACCCGGAGCCGAGCCCTGGGACATGACGAGCAATATGAATGCTGTCGCCGGCCGGGAGGCAGGATCGTACCGAGCGGTCACCGCCGCGATGGCGGGCGCGGGAATCACTTCATCCTCACCGGTGCTGTTCACGGGGTATTCGCAAGGCGGACTCGTCGCTGCCGAGCTTGCCGCTTCGGGCGACTTTGATACCCGCGGCCTGTTCACGCTCGGTGCTCCGGCCGCGCAGGTAGACGTGCCCCCCAGCGTTCCCTGGGTAGCCCTCGAGCACACCGACGACATCGTGCCTGCGGTTGGTGGCACCTGGGCCTCAGCCGATCCGGTGTTGGTGCGTCGGCAACTGTTTGACGGCCGACCGGTCCCGTCGGACGTGATGTTCCCCGCACACCAGCTCGCCGGGTACCGGGAGACTGCGGTGCTCGTCGACGCTTCACACGAGACCCGGGTGGTCTCCGCGCTCGCCGCCTTCGATTCGTTCGGTGACGGCACGACGAGCGTGGACTCGACGCTCTACCACGGGGTGCGGGACCAGCGCACCCCTGCTGGCGCGACTAGCGCCGATCCCGCCCGACGATAGGGCGGATGAGGATGCCGATGGACCAGCTCAGCAGGGCGAGCACCAGCGCGCCGAGTACGCCCCACCAGAATCCGTCGACGACGAGGCCGAAGCCGAGCAGCCCGGAGATCCAGCTCACGAGCAGCAGAAGCAGGCCGTTGACCAGTAGGGCGAGGAGCCCGAGCGTGAGGATGTAGAGCGGAAACGCGACGATGCGGATGAAGTTGCCGATCACGCCGTTGACGATGCCGAAGATGAGTGCCACCAGCAGGTAGGTGAGCACCACCGCGAGGGTGTCCTGGGGAGGGAATGCCACGACGGTGACACCGGCCACGATGAGGGTCGTCAACCACAGGGCGACGGCATTGACCAGGAGGCGTACCAGGAATCTCATGCGTCAACTATGCCGCCAAAGCAGGGAGGCACGCAATCGGCCAGCGTCCTGGTGTTGCTGATCCTCACTGCCCGTAGGCTTGCAGCGTGATAGTGCCGTCTTCCTCTACCGTGCGGCTTCGGCCGGAAATTGTGGCGCTCGCCGCGTACACGCAGGGTAAGCCCGCTGGCACCGACGCCTTCAAGCTCTCGTCCAACGAGAACCCGTTCGACCCGATCCCCGAGGTTGTCAGGGCGATCGCGGCCAGTTCCGGGGTTAACCGCTATCCCGAGGCCGCCGGGATCGAGCTTCGCGCTCGACTCGCTGGGCGCTTCGGCGTGCGCACGGGAGAGGTGCACCTGGGCGCCGGATCGGTGTCGATTCTCGCCCAACTCATCTCGGCGGCCACGGGTCCGGGCGATGAGGTCGTCTATTCCTGGCGCTCGTTCGAGGCCTATCCGGGTCTCGTCGCCGTCGCCGGGGCCACCAGCGTGCCGGTGCCGAACACCGCGGATGATCGCCACGACCTGTCGGCGATGCTTGCGGCCATCTCCGAGCGCACCAGGATCGTGATCGTCTGCAGCCCGAACAACCCCACCGGATCTATCGTGACGGCCTGCGAATTCGCCGATTTCATGGCGGCGGTGCCCACGAACATCCTCGTCATCCTCGACGAGGCGTATTTCGAGTTCGTCACTGACGACTCGGCAGTGAACGGCCGCGACCTCAGCGGACACTATTCGAATCTCGTTGTCGCGCGCACTTTCTCCAAGGCGTACGGTCTCGCCGGGCTGCGAATCGGATATGCGGTCGGGCCGGAATACATCCTCGATGCCGCGCGCACGACATCCATCCCGCTCTCGGTGACCGAGGCTGCGCAGCGCGCGGCTCTCGTGTCGCTCGATCACGAAACGGTCGTGCTCGAGCGAGTGCACCGGCTCGCTATGTTGCGCGACGAGGTCTGGCGCTCGCTCGTCGACCAGGGCTGGTGGGTGCCGTGTCCGCAGGGAAACTTTGTCTGGCTGGCTACCGGGGCCTCGACGGCCGCCGCGGCGGATCTGTTCGCTGCGGCGGGAATCGTGGTGCGACCGTTCAGCGCCGAGGGCATCCGGGTTTCGATCGGGGAATCACAGTCTGTGGATAAACTCCTAAAGGCTGCGGCGGAGGTTGTGCGCACCCTACCAACTGCGCGGTTCGCACCCGCGTTAGATTAGAACGTCGCCGTCGCGAAAACCCGGCTGGCGCCCGGCGACAGGCGCACCGCGCGAGGCGATCTCGCCGCGTCCCGATCACGACAGCCACCCCGATCAACAACAGGACTGTGAGGCCACCGTGGCAGGATCCGCACAGATGGTGCAGCTTCTCTCGACCGAGGGCACCCTCCAGACGGATGATACCGCGGCCGAGTATCTTCCCCACATCGAGGCCCTCTCCGACGACGCGTTGCGCCAGCTCTATCGGGACATGGTGATCACTCGCCGGTTCGATCTCGAGGCCACCAATCTCCAACGCCAGGGACAGCTCGCCCTCTGGCCACCGAGTCAGGGTCAGGAGGCCGCGCAGGTCGGATCCGCTCGCGCTGCGCGCGCGCAAGACCATCTTTTCCCGTCGTATCGCGAACACTCGATCGGCATGATCCGCGGGGTCGACGTCGTCGACATCGTGCGTCTGATGCGCGGCGTGACGAACGGTGGGTGGGATCCGGCAGAGTGCGGTAACTTCCACCTGTATACGCTTGTGCTCGGTTCGCAGGCCTTGCACGCCACCGGCTACGCCATGGGGATCACTCTTGATGGTGAGACCGGCACCGGCGACCCGGAGACCGATCGCGCGGTGATGGTCTATTTCGGGGACGGTGCTACCAGCCAGGGTGATGTGAGCGAGGCGCTCGTCTTCGCGGCGAGTTTCAACGCCCCCGAGGTGTTCTTCCTGCAGAACAACCAGTGGGCGATCTCGGTGCCGGTGCGGGTGCAATCCCGAACCCCGCTGTACCTGCGCGCGGGCGGCTTCGGCATGCCCGGTATCCAGATCGATGGCAACGATGTGCTCGCGAGCTATGCGGTCACTCGCAGGAATCTCGACGAGGCCCGTTCGGGCAAGGGTCCGCGTCTCATCGAGGCTCTCACCTACCGCATCGGCGCGCACACCACGAGCGATGACCCGACGAAATACCGCCTGGATGCCGAGACCGCGTCCTGGGTGGCTAAGGATCCGATCACCCGCTACGCGAGCTACCTCCGCGGCCGTGGCGAGGGTGATGATTTTTTCACGGCCAGCGCAACGGAGGCCGAGGACTTCTCGGCCGACCTCCGCCGTCGCACCCTCGAGCTTGTGGCGCCGTCGACCGACCTCATCTTCGACCATGTCTACTCTGAGCAGCACCCGGTGATGGATGCCCAGAAGAAATGGCTGGCCGACTACGAAGCCAGCCTGGGAGGCACGGCCTGATGACTGACGAGCTTCCCCTCGCGAAGGCACTCAACGCCGGGCTTCGCAAAGCACTTGCCGACGACCCTAAAGTGCTGCTCATGGGCGAGGACATCGGTCCGCTCGGTGGCGTGTTCCGGGTGACAGAAGGGCTTCAGGCCGAATTCGGCGACCGGCGCGTTTTCGACACCCCGCTCGCCGAGTCTGGCATCATCGGCACGGCGATCGGGCTGGCTTTTCGGGGGTACCGTCCCGTCTGCGAGATCCAATTCGACGGATTCATCTTCCCCGGGTTCGATCAGATCACCTCCCAGCTGGCCAAGATGACCAGTCGCCACGAGGGTCGAGTGATCATGCCCGTGGTCATCCGTGTTCCCTATGGCGGACACATCGGCGCGGTCGAGCACCACCAGGAGAGCCCGGAGGCCTACTTCGCTCACACTCCGGGTCTCCGGGTGGTGAGCCCAAGCACCCCGAACGACGCCTACTGGATGATCCAGGAGGCGATTGCCTCCAACGACCCGGTGATGTTTTTCGAGCCGAAAAGCCGGTACTGGAACAAGGGCCCGGTTGATTTCAGTGCCAGCCCATCGCCGCTTCATTCGAGCAGGGTCGTGCGTACCGGCACTGAGATCACCCTCGTCGGGCACGGTGCGATGGTCAATGTGCTGATGCAGGCGGCCGAGTTGGCCCAGCACGAGGGCACGAGCATCGAGGTTATCGATCTGCGTTCGCTGTCGCCGATCGACTATGCACCGATCATCTCCTCGGTGCAGAAGACCGGGCGACTTGTCGTGGCGTCCGAGGCGCCGGGATCGGTGAGTATCTCGGCGGAGATCGCCGCAACCGTCACCGAAAGGGCGTTCTATTCACTTGAAGCACCGGTGCTGCGAGTGTCGAGCTTCGATACGCCATTCCCGCCCGCCAAACTCGAGACCGTCTTCCTTCCGGATGCCGACCGCATCCTCGAGGCTGTCGACCGCGCCCTCGCCTACTAGCTTCCGCATCAACTGCCTTCGAAAGGGACCACCGTGACCACCTCAGAATTCACTCTCCCTGATGTCGGTGAGGGCCTCACCGAGGCCGAGATCGTGGCATGGAAGGTGAAGCCGGGCGACGAGGTCACGATCAACCAGGTTCTCGTCGAGATCGAGACCGCGAAATCGCTGGTGGAGCTTCCCTCACCGTTCGCGGGTACCGTCACCGCGATCCTGGTGGCCGAGGGCCAGACGGTGGATGTGGGAACGCCGATCATCTCCGTGTCGTCGGGCGCGGATGACGCGGTGCCGGCGCCCGAGGGCACCCATATCGGCTCAGTGGCGGCGGGGAGCGCTTCCACCCCATCGAGCGACACCGGCGGCGCAGTGCTTGTCGGCTATGGCATCGCGGGCCAGGTGGCTTCGCGGCGAGCACGTCCCGCGACCGGAAACACCGCCGCGGGTAATACCAGCTCCACCCATATCGCTTCCGGTATCGCGGTATCCGCCCCCGAAGCGGCTCCCCGGCCGAACTCGGTGCCCGCGGCATCCGCCTCCTCCATCATCGCCAAGCCGCCCATCCGCAAGCTCGCCAAAGACCTGACGGTGAACCTTTCCGAGGTGATCCCCACCGGTCTCGCCGGCGAGATCACGCGGGAGGATGTGGTGCGCCAGGCCTCGCAGGGCACACTATTCCGCAATATCGAGACCCCGGCCTGGAGCAGCGATCGCGAGGAACGCATCCCGGTGAAGGGGGTGCGAAAGGCTATTGCGACAGCGATGGTGTCGAGTGCATTCACCGCCCCGCACGTAAGCCTCTTCGTCGACGTCGACGCCACCCGCACCATGGAGTTCGTCAGACGGCTCAAGGACTCAACCGACTTCGCCGGAGTGAAGGTATCGCCGCTGCTGATCGTGGCGAAGGCGATGATCTGGGCGGTGCGCCGTAACCCGACGGTGAACGCGCAGTGGACGGACAGCGAGATCATCGTCAAGCACTATGTGAACTTCGGCATCGCGGCTGCCACTCCTCGCGGACTGATCGTGCCGAACATCAAAGAGGCACAGGAGCTCTCGCTGCGCGAACTTGCGAGTGCGATCGGGCAGCTCACCATCACCGCTCGTGATGGCAAGACGAGCCC
>JAYTTG010000260.1:0-1754 GCA_043745175.1 Microbacteriaceae bacterium | reverse complement strand
GGGTCGCCCTGCCATTGAAGTCCTCGAACGGGTGCACGTGCAGCAACTCGCCTTCCGCGTATGCCAGCGCCTCGACCTGCAGCTCGAAGGTGTCCGCGCCCTGGATGCGAGCATTGACGTTCTCGACATAGTTGCGCATGCGCACCGGGATCTCCCACGGCTGAGGCGGAACGTGGTTGCCAACCTGAACGCTAATCGTTCGCCACGACCCTGCCATCTTCGGCAGCAAAGGCGCCAGAAACGCGCTGTGGAAGTCCTTGATCAATTGCTCGTCGAATGGCCTGCTCGCGAACTCGCTGCGGACGACGTCGTCCAGCAAGGCCTCCAGATGAGGAGCTATCGCATCTGATAGCTCCGCGTAGGTTAGCGGGCCTCGGGAGGTGTCGAAGCTACGAGTTGAGTTCGCCGAGCTTTCGCCCGGCTGATCCATTCCTGGGATACCGGCTCACCCTCCATCGCCATGCTCGCCACAACGCGATCAATGACGACTGACTGTCGAATCCGCAACTTCTCTGAAGGCTCGAGGGTGCGCCACGCCGCAACAGCATCGATAGCTTGCTTGGTCATGATGGCCTCCCTCTCATCCTCGATCTTAGACTTCGGCATCCCCCAGGGCGATGGGTCAATCGGCCCCGTGGCAACAGAATGGCAACAACTGAGGCACGCGCGGGGTCACCGAGCGCATCTGAGGTCACTCTAAACCCCAGCAAATACGCGGAAGTGGGGGCGTTTCCAGCCCACATCGCACCTGGCTTTCGCCCTCCGGAGGCAGGGGCGGCAGTTCGAATCTGCCTGGGGGCACGTTCCCAATAGCCCCGGGATCATTGGAAAGCAGGCCGGTCCCCGATTATCTCGGGGCCGGCCTTCTCCACGCGAGGCGTGTCCCGATGGATGCGCGGCTGCAATCGATCGCACGGAAACGGCGCGGGCTCGCTCGAATGGTCGGTTGCGTGACGCGGAAACAGCAATTCGGGCGAACTCGAGGCGATAATGACGCGGTCGCCAGCGAGAGCCGTCAGTACCAGTCGTCGATGGCCGCCATGAAGCGCTCGAAGTCGCTGTACCAGATGGAGTGGGCTGCACCCGGGATATCGCGCACGATCACGCCGCGGGCGGTCAGCATCCGGGAATCCTCGTCCGACACGTAATCGCTCGGTACCGCACGCACCATGAGCGACGCCGGCGACGATGACGGAGTCCAGACCCCTCCGGTGGCAGAGGCGATCCCGGCCGCGGTCTCCGGGTCGAATCGCTCAGCGGCGAGCGCCTCGACCTCACAGTCGCGGTCCGAGTACAAGGGACGCCTCGCGCGAAGGCCTTCGACGGTCCGAGCGGCGCGATCGGACTCGTACTCCGCACGCACGGCATCCCGATCCCAGCCTCCGCGCGACGACGTCGGAGCATCGACATAGATCGCACGCTCCGGGGCGAGTTCCGCAATTGAAGCTGCGAGCACTGCGCCTCCGAAAGAGTGGCCCATCGCGACGGTCGGCGGTCGGCCTGCGAGCCGTGACACGGTCTCGACGACGCTGGCGGCGGCATCCGGAATCGTGAGGGACGGATGGCGCGGCGAGAGCCCGTGCCCCGGAAGGTCGAGCGCGATCACGTGATAGCCGCGCGACACGAACTGCGGTGCAACCCGCCACCAGCTGCCGGAGGAACCCATCATCCCGTGAAGGAGCAGGGCGACTTTCTCCCCGGATCCCACGTTCTCAGTGTGCAGCTGCATGCGAAAAGCACACCACACTTCGATA
>JAYTTG010000259.1:0-1759 GCA_043745175.1 Microbacteriaceae bacterium | reverse complement strand
TTCTACTCGACGCCGCGCTCGGAACCGCACGGTCCAGCGGATTCGACCAGGTCATCCTGGCCCTCGGTGGTGCCGCGGACGAGGTGAGAGAGGTTGTCGACACCAGCGGTTTCGACCTGGTGGACAACCGTCAGTTCAGCGAAGGCTGTTCCTCGTCGATCGCCGCTGCACTGAGCGCGCTACATCCGTACATCGATGTGCTCGTCTTGCTGCTCGGCGACCAGCCGGGAGTCACCTCCGAGATCGTGAGGCTGCTGGTCGAGGGGCGCGGCAACCACGACATCGCCGTCTGCCGTTATGACGACGGCATTGGGCATCCGTTCGCGTTCACCCGCGTGATGTTCCCGCAGCTGGCTGTACTTCATGGCGACAAGGGTGTCTGGAGGCTCATTGAGCAGCGTGCGGCCGATGTCACCGAGGTGGTCGTGCCCGGCCGGATTCCGCTCGACGTCGACACCGAAGCGGACTACGAGCGCGTGCTCGCGGAACAGGAGGGTGTGCGGTGACCAGTCCGGCGCGAGCTGGTGCGGAAGACGACGTGGTGCGGCTGGTTCCCGACGTGGCCGCCCTGATGTCGTCTCTCGACGACGACGACTATCTCGCCGACGTGGGTCTCGCGACCGCGCTGTTCCTTGCCGTGCGACTGCCCCAGCCGATCCTGCTCGAGGGAGAAGCGGGGGTCGGAAAGACCGAAGCCGCCAAGGCTCTTGCCCGTCTGCTCGACACACCGCTCTACCGACTGCAGTGCTACGAGGGGATCGATTCCGGCGAGGCGCTGTACGAGTGGAATTATCAGCGGCAGATGCTCGGAATCCGCGTGGCAGAGGCCCGGCACGCCGACCTCGAGGAGACGGACCTCTTCGGCGAGCAGTATCTGCTACGCCGTCCATTACTCAAGGCGATCGCGCACGCTGGTCCCCGGCCGGCCGTGCTGCTGCTCGACGAGATCGACCGCGCCGACGCCGAGTTCGAGGCATTCACCTTCGAGCTGCTCGCCGAGGCGGCGGTGACGATCCCCGAATTCGGAACAGTTCGTGCGACGCATCCGCCCATTGTCATCCTCACCTCTAATCGAACGCGCGAACTGCACGACGCCCTTACTCGGCGGTGCCTCTACCACTGGATCGACTACCCCGGTCCGGAACGCATCGCCGAGATCGTGCGCCGCAAGGTGCCGTCGAGCGCGGAATCGCTCGCGTTCGAGGTCGCTTCGGCAGTCACGAGGCTTCGCTCGCTCGACATGACGAAACCGCCGGGGATCGCCGAGGCGATCGACTGGGTGTCGGCCCTCGCGGTTCTCGGGGTCGGGCGTCTCGATGCACAGACCATCGGCCTCACCTGGGGCTCCGTGCTGAAGAATCGCGACGACCTCGAGCTCGCCGGTGCCCGGGGCGCCGACTGGCTGATGGGCGACTCGCATGGCTGATACCGCCGACCATCCACTTCGTGTCGAGACCGCCACTCTCGTCGCAGCATTCGCCACCACCCTGCGCCGCACCGGAATCCCGACCTCCGCCGACCGCGCGGCCTGGCTGGCCGAGGCCCTCAGAATCGTTCCACCGTCGTCCCGTGATCGCCTGTACTGGACGTGTCGCACCGTCTTCGTCACTTCGAAGGATCAGATTCCGATATTCGACTCGGTCTTCGCTGCGGTGTTCGAGGGGATGCTCGACCCGGCCGACACCCGAGGCGACACGAGCGGTCCTCCCGCTGTCGGATCCGAACCCCGTAGCCGGCCTGCCGCGACCGACCGGCGGCC
>JAYTTG010000258.1:0-6405 GCA_043745175.1 Microbacteriaceae bacterium | reverse complement strand
TCGATGGCGGCGCCGTCCACCCAGGAGAAGACGAGGTCGATGTCGAAGTCGACGTCCTTCGCCTGGGGAGCGAACATTCCCTCGAGCGTCGGCCACTCTTGGTCGTAGAGCTCGACCGTGCCCCGTACGGCCTCCTCCCGGGGCAGGGTCGTGCGCATGAGCGCATTCTCGTCGGGGGCGAGGAATGCGTCTGCGCTCGACTTCCAGAGCTCGAGACGCACACCGGTCGCGGCACCGTAGCGCAGTGCGCCCTCTGCGGTGATGCGGGGACGGAACAACACCACCGCTCGAACCTTCGAATCGAGCGCCAGCCGACCGTCCGCGAGCAGCACGGTGGCACCGCTGGATCCGTCGGCGGGCTTGGAATAGAACGGTTCGTCAACGCAGGCGCGGGCGAGGGCAGTGCGCAGCACCTTACGTTCGCGCCAATCAACCGCGAGCACAGGTCGGCTGTCATTGCCACGCACGAGGAGGAAGTCGATTCCCGCGACATCCAGCACAGACCGCACGAAGATCAGGTCTTCGATCATCGCTTCCTGCGGAGTCGCCCCCGTATTGAGGAGGGCGAGGCGCCCCTTGGCGAGCACAAGGTCAGAGCGCAACGACGGCGCATCGCGTTGGGGCGCGAAGTGTGCGGGGGGATGCCCCGGTGTCGAGACACCGCCATTCGATCCTCTCGCCGCCAGAATCGGGGGGGAGAGCGGATTTCCGTTCACAGTATTGTCGGTCACTTCGAGCCCAATCGTTCGAGCCCGATTCGCCGCCCTCATGAGGCGCGAATCACCAGCTGATCGTATTTTAGCCTGCCCGACTGGGTACGGCGCCGCGAGGGGGCGAGCGAGACGTTCGTGGACCACCGACTATCGTCCGCACCGCCCCGAGATTCACCCTCGGGGCGTGTGTCCGGGTCGGAGTTCCCGTTATGCCTGTTTCAGCGCGCTAGCCTAATTCGTGCCGGGTATCGGACACCCCATGGTTCGATGTGGTGGATTCTTCGACGAAAATACCGCCACCGAGGATTTCTCCGGCAGGATGGCGGCGGCCATGACGCGCCCCGCGAGAACAGGCTCGCAGTTCGACCGGAGAAAAAGCTTCTGCGCGGCGTGCAGCACGCAGGTAATTACCGACGCTCACCCGCGTTCGACCGGGTATTTCGATCTTCCGGGTTGACGACCTTCACCTGCAGTCCTACAGCGACGAACAGGAGTGCGGCCACGAACTGCGCGGCCACCCAGACCTGCCCGCTGAACGCGAATGGCCAGATCGGATTCCAGGCCACAGCAATTGCGCCGAGCCCGATGATCCACCACCATTGGCCAGCCTGCCAGGAGAATACGCACATTATCAGCGCCAGGATCGCCACCCCGAACTTGATGAAGAGAAACCCGCCGGGGTTGTCGAGCAGCGCGAGCCCCGCGATCAGCACGATGGCCCCGAGGATGCCGGGAGCCAGAGCCGGACGTCGGAACTCGGGTGTCGGGTACGAGGTCATTGCACCATTCTCCCGCGCGCTGTGTTGCAGGATGGACCCATGGCTGATCCCGTCGCCCACCTGCAGGCCCTCGTGCGACTCGCGACGATCTCGCGACCCGATCCATCAGACACCGACTGGGCACCGTTCGACGACCTGATAGCCCTGCTGCCTGAACTGTATCCGGCGACCCATGCCGTCCTGTCCCGCGAGCTCGTGATGGGCTATTCGATGCTCTACCACTGGCGCGGGCGCACCGACGGTCCGCCAACGGTGTTCATGGCCCATTACGATGTCGTGCCGGCAACGGACGAGGGGTGGACGCATCCACCTTTTTCTGCCGAACTCGTTGGAGCGGGCGACGACCAGCTGATCTGGGGGCGCGGCACCCTCGACGACAAGGGCTCGCTCGCCTGCATCCTGGAGGCCGTTGAAGCTCAGGTCTTGGCCGGACACGAATTGGAAGCCGACCTCTACCTGAGCTTCGGTCACGACGAGGAGACCGAGGGCAGCGGGGCACGGGCGATAGTAGAACTTCTCGAGTCCAGAGGTATCCGCCCGTCCCTGGTGATCGACGAGGGGGGTGCTGTCGTCGAAGACATCTTTCCCGGCGTTTCCGGCCCGATCGCTGTCGTAGGGGTGAGTGAGAAGGGCATTCTGACTCTGACGCTCACGGTCAACCAGCAGGGCGGTCACGCCTCGACTCCGCCGAAGCTGTCTGCGACAGCTCGCCTCGCCAGCGCTATCGTCCGGCTGAACAACCGGCCGTTCCGTGCCGGATTCACCCCGACCACGAGTGAGATGATCCGAACCCTCGGGGCGCATGCCTCCACCCCCCTGCGATGGGTCTTCACCAATCTCTGGATCACGAAGCCACTGCTACTCCTGCTCTTCGGACGACTCAGCCCGGAGACGAGCGCGATGATTCGGACAACCCAGGCAGTGACGATGCTGAGGGGTAGCCAGGCTGCGAACGCGCTCGCGGAGCGGGCGGTAGCCACCGTGAACATCCGGGTCGCCATCGACTCGTCTGTCGCCGACGCGGTGGAGCACGTGCGCCGGGCAATCAACGATCCGCTCGTTCGGCTCGACCTAGTCCACCCGAACGAACCCTCGCCGGTCTCACCGACAAGTGGGCCGGCGTGGCAGCTCGTGCGCACGACGATCGAAGAGACCTATCCCGGAACGATCGTCACGCCCTATGTGATGATGGCGGCCAGTGACAGCCGCTATTTCACCCGGATCAGCGACTTCGTCTACCGCTTCAGCCCGTTCGAGATGTCGACCGTCGAGCGCGGGACCCTCCACGCGATCGATGAGCGGATGCACGTCTCAACGCTGCGACGCGGAGTCGCGTTTTACTTCCGGCTCATCGGCCAGCTGTGAATCTCGGATTACACGGAGTCAGCCCTGAGGGGCCGGCCGCGCATAGTCGTCGAGCATGATTGCACGGATCGGACTCGTCATCGGCGGAAGGTCCCGTAATCGCACGAGAGCCGGACGAAGCTCCGAGAGCCAGGCTTCGTAACCGGCCTCATTGAGGTGCAGGCGGTCATCGGAGTAGGTCGGGTTCAATTCGCCGTCCTCCAGTGCCATCACCGGCCAGAGGTCGAGGAACTGTGCGTGAACGGTCGCAGAAAACTGGCGCAGATGGATATTCGCTTCACGGATGCGGTCAGCGAATTCACGCCCGCGCGGCGCGATGGATTGCACAAGCATTCGAGACCCCGGAAGGTCGCGACGCAGTTCGACAAGAATCGATTGGATGTTGCGCACCAGGCTCTCGACATTGCGGCGCATTCCGAGGTCGTTGGTGCCGATCAGGAGCACGATCTCATCAGGATTCAGTGCCACGACCGATTCGAGACGACCAAGCACATCATCGGTCGTGTTGCCCCCCACACCCAGGTTGATGGCATTGAGCTCGGGGAACCAGCTTTCCCAGGCTCCTCCCTGCGTGAGGCTGTCTCCGAGAAAAACTACCGTGTCTGCAGTCAAGGCGTGACCTCCCAGGTCGCACCGTCTGGATGGTGCGTACCCTCCATCATGACTGGCGGCGCTGGGAAACGCTAGAGAGTGGAGTGCCCGCGAGACGTGTTCAGTTCGCAACCTTGCTGTCGGCCAGCACCTGCGCCTCTGCCGTCTGCGTGATTTTGCTGGCCATCCCGGCGAAGATCACGCCATGGAACGGCAAAACGCTGAACCAGTAGAGTCGCCCGCCGAGCCCCTGGGGAAAGAAGACGGCACGCTGGCGATATTGCGATCCTCCGTTGACCTCGTCGGGAGTCACGCTGAGTTCCAGCCAGGCTCCCCCTGGCACTTTCATCTCGGCACGAAGACGAAGGAACCGGCCCCGATCGAGCTGTTCGACTCGCCAGAAGTCCAGCGCATCACCCGCGTTGAGGTGGGCGGCATTGAGGCGTCCGCGGCGAAGTCCCACGCCGCCGACGAGTTTATCCAACCAGCCGCGCACGGCCCAGGCAATAGGAAATGAGTACCACCCATTGTCTCCGCCGATACCTTCGATGACCCGCCAGACCTGATCCGTCGGCGCGGTCGTGTGCAATTCCCGAAGGTCGGTGTACACGGTGTGACCGCTCCACTCGGGGTCGCTCGGCAGGCGATTGCTCGGTACATCGCTCACCGCGGCGCCCAGCCAGCTGGTCTCGACCGTGCCGTCACGCACGTTGCCAAGCGCCAGGCGCACCGACCGACGATAGGGCGTGAGCCCTCCCTCTGGGTCGGGAATGAAGTTCTCGATGTCGTGCTCGTGCACCACGCAGTCATACTGCAGCGAGGCGATGATCGGCACGGCGAGCGCGCGTGGGATGGGCGTAACCAGATTGACCCACTGGGAGGCGAGCCACGGGGTGAGCACAGGCAGAGAGGCGATGGGACGCTGTTTGAGCCCGGCTTCAAGGGCGTAGCCGTTCATCATCTGCCCGTACCGCAGTACGTTCGGACCTCCGATGTCAAAGGTTCGATTGACGTCATTCGGCAGAGTCGCGCACTGCACCAGGTAGTAAAGAACGTCACGGACCGCGATCGGTTGGATGAAGTTACGCACCCATTGCGGCGCGGGCATGTACGGCAACACATCGGTGAGGTGCCGCACCATCTCGAACGAGGTCGATCCTGATCCGATCACGACGCCGGCCTGAAGCGCCGCCGTCGGCACTCCGGACGCGAGCAAGATGCGCCCGACTTCAGCCCGGGATCGCAGGTGAGGCGAGAGCTCACCATCCGGATGGAGGCCGCCGAGGTAGACGATGCGCGAGACGCCTGCGGCCTTCGCCGCCGTCGCAACATTGGTCGCAGCGGTGTGCTCGGTCTGCTCAAACTCACCCTTCGCGCCCATCGAGTGAACGAGGTAGTAGAGCACATCGGTGCCCGCGACGGCCCTGGCGACGGAGGACGCGTCCCCGAGATCACCCGTGGCGATTTCGACCTCGTTCGCCCACGGAACGTCGGTGAGCTTCTCCGGGTTACGCACGAAAACGCGCACCCGATAACCCGCAGTGAGAAGACGCGGAACGAGCCGACCGCCGATGTAACCGGTCGCTCCGGTGACCAGAATTAACTTGCCTTTTTCAACTGCCTCAGCCATTGGACCAGCCTAGGCATCCTGACTGAAAGTCGGCAGGACGTCGAGACGGCTTGACTGGGCGGACGAGGGACGCTAGGAGCGCGGTGGTCGCCGACCCCGAATACGCAGTCGCTGACCGTAGATGCCGCCACCGATACCGATGACCAGGAGGATGCCTCCGAGTACGTAGCCGATGGGAAAGGGCTTCTGGGCAGCGGAAGTCGCTGCGCTGAGCGTCACGGGTTCCCATCCGGGACTGGGTGGGGAGGCGGCCTCTGCGGGGAATGCCGTCACGCGGCGGGGACCGGCAGGTGAATCCTCGCCGCTGCTCCTGGCAGCATCGGGGGACGCCGCTGCGCGGAGCGGGGCCGGTACCCCAGCCGCTGCAGCGGGAACGGGAGCGGGAGCGGGAGCGGCGGGAGCGGGAGCGGCGGGAGCGGGAGCGGCGGGAGCGGGAGCGGCTGCAACTGGCGCTGGCGCTGGCGCTGGCGCTGGCGCTGGCGCACCAGTATGCCCGGCATATTTGCCGAAATCTTCGACGCCCCAGGTCGTGCCGTTCACCATGACGAAGGCGATGCCGATGTCGGTGAAGTCGCCGAGGATGTTGGCACGGTGGCCGGCAGAGTTCATCCACGCTGTATGCATCTCCGCGGGCGTGGGCTGGCCCATCGCGACATTCTCGCCTGCTCGGCTCCAGCCTGAGGGGATTTGGGTGCTGTAATCGGGGTTGTGGGTCATCGACTGAGCAGCGCCCATATGATTCGCCCACTGCAGGGCCACGGAATCCGCCGCCGGATTGTGGATGAGACCGGGGAGCCCAGCGCTCGCGCGAGCCTGGTTCACCAGGGCGGCGATCGTATCCGCTTCGGATGCGGACGCGCTCGTCACGCCCACCGAGGTCAGACCGAAGAGCACAAGCACTGCGACGACCAGGGCCGCCCGTGCGTGTCGTACCGTCACATTCTCCCCCGATGCATCATCCGGTCAGCCTAGACGCGCCCATCCGCTCGTGGCGCGACCCCAAACCGGGGGACGGCCCACGCACGCCGGTCGTTAGATGATTCCCTTCGTGTGCCACACCGTCTTCGTCTCGGTGAAGAAGGTTATGCGCTCTATGGATGGCGTGGGTACGCCGCTCTCCGGCGGGAGAACGCGCTTGAGAGTCTCGGCGCCGACAATCTGCAGGTCGATCCAGGTCAGCTCCCCGGCCAACTCAGCTGCTCCGGCCAGGTCGAGGGCGTTGACATCAGCGTGGCTCGCGAGCCAGGGAGCGATCTCGGCCGCAGACCCGGTGAGCACGTTGATCACTCCACCGGGCACATCGCTCGTCGCGAGCACCTCGCTCAGG
>JAYTTG010000257.1:0-1763 GCA_043745175.1 Microbacteriaceae bacterium | reverse complement strand
AGGTCAACCCCACCGACTACATCTCGGCCGAGGACTTCGCCAGCCAGAGCGTGATCGTGGTCGGCGGAGGAACTTCCGCGATCGGATTCCTCCTCGAGCTCGAAAACGTCGCAGCCGAGCTGACCTGGGTGAGTCGGCGGCCGATCGAGTTCAACGATGGCGAGTTCGACATCGAGGCCGGGGCTGCTGCTGTGGCTCTGCAAGACGAGGCCGCACGGTCGGGGCGCGCGCTACCGAGCATCGTGAGCGGCACCGGGATTCCCCGCACCCGTCGCATCCAGGCGGGGATCGAGCGCGGGGTGCTGGTGGCCCGGCCGATGTTCTCGTCGATCGAGACGGATGGCGTGCGCTTCGACGATGGAACCATGCAGCGCGCAGACGCGATCATCTGGTCGACCGGATTCCGCCCGGAACTCCGCCACCTGGCGCCGCTGAAACTCCGTGAGAAGGAGGGCGGCGTCACGGTCGGAGCCGGGTCGTCGTGGAAGGATCCGCGCATATTCTTCGCCGGGTATGGACCGCAGGCGAGCACGATCGGGGCAAATCGAGCTGGGCGTCAGATCGCCCGCCAGGTCGTGGCGTTGTTGAGCAACCTGTAGCGGATTCCGCTGATCGAGGTTGCCATCCGTCCGACTTCTCCGATGCCCGCAGCATCCACCAGGGGTGAATGCGAGACGAACCCGCAGAGCGAGCCGTCGGCCCCCGCGCCGAGAAGGCATCCCGGCCCTCTGAAAACGCAGGAGATTCTCGGAAATCCGAGCAAGAAGTGGTTCTTTTGCTCGAAAGCACGCGATACTCCTGCGTTTCAAGTGGGGGAGCGAGCGGCGGACAGAGGCGCGATGCTTCGCCTCATAGGCAAGGCACGGCACGGCAAGGCAAGGCACGTCTCGCTCGCCGCCGCTTCACCGTCAGTTGTGAACTCATACAGTCGCCGCCGTGGCCCTTGACGGTTCGAATCCCCTTTCCCACGAGGATCGAATCCATCCCTGCCGTTCCAATCGCTCTAAAATCGACTGGGCGGTCCCCGGCAGACGTTCGGTCTTTTTGACGACCTGAAGGCCCCACACCGGCGCGTTGCTATCCAAAAGCACACGTAAGACATCCGCTGTCGGAGCGGTCAGGCATCGAATTGGATCCATAGGTTTGATCGGGCTAGGTTCATCGATCTAAGTCAAGAGGTAAGAAGCTCCATCTGGCTAGGCCACCTCGACCGCCGCGCCGGAGGCCGAGGTGACCTCGCCGTCGGCGTTGACCGTTATCGCGACATCCGACCCTCCGAAGCGCAGCCCGGTGACCGACAGCGCTCCGACCGTCGTCATCGGAGACACGGTGAGCGCATCGTCGCCGGGGCGGAGGCCGAGCACGCTGCCGAGCACCGAGATCGCCGCCGCAGCCGACCAGGCCTGCGGACGACACGCCGCCGGATACGGCACGGGAACGGATGTCGCGCCCGCCGCATCCCCGGAATGCAACTCCGGCATGCGGTAGTCGAACGCTTCGGCGGCGGAGAGCAGCCCGCGCGCAAGCGACGACGCCGCATCGCGGAAGCCTTCGGCGGCGAGGCCGGCGATGGCGATGGCGGTATCGTGCGTCCAAACGCTGCCGCCGTGGTAGCTAAGCGGCCAGTAGCCGGCCGAATCCGTCGACATCGAGCGCAGCCCGTAGCCGGAATCGAGCTCGGGCGACGACAGCCGACGCGCGACGAGCGCCGCCTGCGTCGGTGTCAGAAGACCCGTTCCGAGGAGGTGCCCGATGTTGCTCGT
>JAYTTG010000256.1:0-1763 GCA_043745175.1 Microbacteriaceae bacterium | reverse complement strand
AGGATCATGTGGCCGGTACGGTCGGCGGCGTAGCAGGACCGGCGCACGGGTGCCTTGCCGTGCTCGCGGGTGTGACCGCCGAATCGGCGCTGGTCGATCTTGCCCTCGGGCGTGCGGTTGAACGGCAGGCCCATGTTCTCGAGATCGAGCACAGCGTCGATGGCCTCTTTCGCGAGGATCTCGGCCGCGTCCTGGTCGACGAGATAGTCGCCGCCTTTGACGGTGTCGTAGGTGTGCCACTCCCAGTTATCTTCCTCGACGTTGGCGAGTGCCGCTGCCATGCCGCCCTGGGCTGCACCGGTATGCGAGCGCGTCGGGTAGAGCTTCGAGACGACCGCCACATTGGCGTGCGGTCCGGCCTCGATGGCCGCGCGCATCCCGGCACCGCCGGCTCCGACTATGACGATGTCGAACTGGTGGTAGTGGATGCCGTCGACCGTCGAGGTCGATCCTGCTGCGTCTTCACTCATGCTTGTTCCCGGCCCTTACTTGGCCGAGCAGAAGGAGGGGAGCAGGTTCGCTGGTGAGCCTGCGGGGCACGGACTGAAGGTGTAGATCACAAGGGTTCCTAGGAGCAGTAGTACGACGGCGGCAGCGACCAGCGCCGCCTTGAAGGTGACCCGGAGCAGACGATTGCTCGCGTAGTCGTTGACGATGGTTCGCATTCCGTTGGAACCGTGGATGAGCGCCAGCCAGAGTAGGAGGGTGTCCCACACCTGCCAGAACGGCTGGGCCCATTTGCCGCCGACGAAGCCGAAGTCGATGGCGCGAACGCCCTGGCCGGCGACGAGGTTGACGAAGAGGTGGCCGAAGATCAGCACGACGAGCACGATGCCGCTCGCCCGCATGTAGATCCAGCCCCACTTCTCGAAGTTGAAGCGGCGCTGCTTCCTCACGGCCTGCGGCGCTCGGGGGGACTCAATCGTTACCGACATCAGAACTCCGCAACGATGGTGATGATCTGGCGCGGAAGGAATCCGGCCATGAGCACGACCCAGAGCACGAGGACGATGTAGAACATCATCTTCTGGCGCTTCGGTCCGACGCTCCAGAAGTCGATCAGGATAATGCGGAGTCCGTTGAGCGCATGGAACCCGATCGCAGCGACAAGGGCGGCCTCACCGATCCCCATGATCGGGGTCTTGTACTGGTCGATGACCGCGTTATATGCCTGCGGGCTCACCCTCACCAGCGAGGTGTCGAGAATGTGCACGAGCAGGAAGAAGAAGATGGCGACTCCGGTGATGCGGTGCAACACCCACGACCACATGCCCTCGCGCCCGCGATAGAGGGTGCCGCGCGGAACCCGCGGAACAGAGATCTTGGGTGACGGATAATTCTTCTCTGGCTGCGGTGCAGCCAGGGCCCCCGCCGACTTCTCTGACACGCGCAACCCTCCTTGGCCTCATTCAGCCCGCACTCGTCTGGCTGATCGCGGGCAGCGACTAGTTCGATCTTCGAACTAGTTCCAGTGTATTCCGATGGCTGAACGTGGGCTGCCAATGCGGACCTTAGAGAGCTCGGGATCGAGATACTTTCCGCATATTTCGGCGATCTTTCGCGGGGTCGGACCACGAGTGTCGCGCCACGACGAACTCGTAGTGATGCACGAGCTCGCCGCAGACGGATGCCCAGCTGCGGCCGAGTACCGCTCGCCGCCCGGCCTCGCCGAAGCGGCGGCGGAGGTTCGCGTCATCCACTATCCGGCGGACGGCGTTTCGCAGGTCGAGATCGTCGCCCGGTTCGTAGAGAAAACCGTCGAC
>JAYTTG010000255.1:0-1765 GCA_043745175.1 Microbacteriaceae bacterium | reverse complement strand
CGAGGGGCGTCGCGCCGCTCGTGCCGGCCCAGCTGTAATAACCCCCGCCGGGGGCGGCCCCAACGAGTCCTTCGCTCGGAGCGGACACCGAAAGGGTTATGCCCTGTGACGAGGCATCGAAGCTGGCGGTGCCGCTCTGGTCGACCCCGGCCACCACCACCACACCCGGCATCGTCGCGGGAGCGCCGACCTCGGTGGTGCCGCTCCCCCGGTTTCCGGCGGCGGCGACCACGATCACCCCCTTCTCCATGGCATAGAGGAAGGCATCATCCCAACTCGTGGGCCAGTCAAGAGTGTTTCGGGTCAGCGACATATTGATGATGTCGGCGCCGTGATCCACCGACCAGCGCACCCCCTCGGCGATCTGGTCGTCGGAGCCCACACTGCCGACACCGAAACCCACCGACACGGAGAGGATCTTGGCCTCGGGTGCGACTCCGAGGATGCCGTCCCCCACCCCGTGACCATGTCCGGCGAGCAGGGAGGCCACCATGGTGCCGTGCTGCCTGTCGTCGCCGACGGGGGTCTGGCCGTTCGCCGAGCCGATTCCCGAGACATCCGTTCCCCCGATCACGGTGCCGGTGAGGTCGGGATGGGATCCATCGACGCCGGTGTCGATGACCGCGATCGTGACACCCGCGCCCCTGGAAGTAGCCCAGGCGGTCTGCACGCCATAATCGGCGAGCCAGTACTCCCTTTCGCGGATATTGTCGGCGGATGCCGGAGACGCGACGAGTACGGACGCCACAATTCCCCCCACGAGAGCCGCCGCTACCGCCTGAATGCGTCGTCGTGAAGCCAAGCTGTTCACACTCGCACTATTCACACTGGCAGACGAGCGGGGACCAGTCGGCCTGCTCAAGCGCAAGGTCACCGATCGGATTCACTCCTGGCCCCGCGGCGAGGGAGTGTCCGGCAAGGGCGTGCAGGCATTTCACCCGCGTGGGCATGCCGCCGGCGGAGATTCCGGCGATCTCCTCGACGACTTCGAGACCTTCGCGGTCGGCGAGGTAGGAGCGATGCGCGTCGAGGTAGAGCGCGGCCATCGGCTCGTCGGCAAGCAATTGCTGCAACTCCGCCATAACCCCGTTGGCCTCAAGGGTGGAGATCGCGGCGGTGGCAGCGGGATGGGACAGGTAGTAGAGCGTGGGGAACGGCGTGCCGTCATCCAGTCGCGGACGTGTCGCGACGACGGTCGGATTCCCGCACACGCAGCGTGCCGCGATGCCGATCACGTTGCGGGCGGGGCGCCCGAGCTGACGGGAGACCGCGTCGATGTCGGCCCCGGTGGGAGGCACGAAGGGCGGAGTGGTCACTGGCCCGATCCACTCGATCCTGTCTGGCCGGAGAGGACCGGTGCGACGATCTTGTTCGCTGGAGCATCCGTGAGTCCCGCGGTGAAGACCGACGACAGCATGGTCTTCACCCAGTCCACCTGGGTGGTCTGCAGTTTATCGCTGATGGGCTGGCCGTTCGGCGTGGCCGGGGTCGCGGAGGCGGCATCCGTAATGAGGTAGCTGTATTCGCCGGGGAATACATAGTCCAGCCGCTCTCGAGCGAGCGCCTCGATGTATTTGGGGTCACTCCATCGTGCCTTCTGGCTTTGAAGGTCTTTCACCGCATTCTTCGAGGCTGTGACCTGGGCCTGCAGCGCCGCGATCTGCTGACGCTGGTCCACCAGGATACGCAGCGATGGCGCGAGCGCCACAATGAACATCACGATGAGCACGAGCGCCGTGATCGCGAATCCAGACAGGCGGATGCT
>JAYTTG010000254.1:0-6431 GCA_043745175.1 Microbacteriaceae bacterium | reverse complement strand
CGTTTCCGCGGTTTGACCACTATATATCGGGCCTCTGACAAAACGGTAACCCTATATGTAGTGGGCGTGTCATCCACAGACTGTGGATAAGTTCGCCGATTTTTGCACAGGCTGTGCATAATTCCGAAGGTGCGGGTGACGAGCATATCCACGACATCCGACACCGGCGAATTTGTGCCCGACCGGTAGGCTTGCAGCCTTGTGAAGACCTATCTGAGCCTCCTGAAAACGCGCGGCGTCGCGCGCATCATGGCAGCCCAGCTGGTTGCGAGATTTCCCAACGGAATGCTCTCGCTCGCCTTTCTGCTCCACATCCAGCACATCGCCGGCTCGTATTTTGCGGCCGGCCTCGTGCTCGCCGCCACCAGCCTCGGCCAGGCGATCGCCGGCCCGCTGACGAGCCGATGGATGGGCGTCTGGGGTATGCGCCGCGTGCTCGTGCTCACGATGATCGTGTGCGCCACAGCGGTCGGTACGATCGCGCTCGCCCCCGCGCTGCCGATCGGGCTGTATATGGCGATCGGATTCATTGGTGGACTCAGCACTCCCCCGATTCAACCGGCGGTGCGCACGATCTATCCCAAGATGGTCAACTCGCGGCAGCTCACCCCCCTGTTCTCGCTCGACGCGTCGGCCCAGGAGGTGATCTGGGTGGTTGGCCCGGTGATCACCACCTTCCTGGCCATCCAGGTCAGCACGGTGCTCGCAATACTCGTCGCCCTCGTGTTTCTGATCGGCGGCGGCATCTGGTTCATCTCCTCTCCCGAGGTCGGCCGCGTACGCATCCCCCGCAGCAAGCGCAATCTCGGAGCCGTGCTGAAGAAGCCGGCCGTGCTGCTCGCGACCACTACCGGGTTCCTGCTCGTCGGCGCCTGCGCGGCGGTCGAAGCGGGGGTGGTCTCGGCCTTCGGCAAGAGCGGACCGCAGGCAGGAATCGTGCTCGGCCTCTTCGCGGTCGGCTCGCTGATCGGCGGACTCGCGCTCGGGCACATCCCGATCGGCCCGTGGGCACTCGCCCGACGCCTGTTCGCGATCTTCGTCGGGATGTCGCTGGCCGCGGCGTCCCTCAACTTCTGGTGGCTGGCGGTCACCCTGTTCATCGCGGGAATCGGCATCGCCCCGGCCCTCGCCGTGATGTTCGCGATCGTCTCATCGAGCGTGCGGTTCAGCGAGACCGCCGAGGCATACGGCTGGGTTGGCACCGGGCAGCTCATCGGTGCGGCGATCGGGTCGGCCGTTGCCGGATTCTTGATCGACCGCTTCAACGCCCCCGGTGCCTTCTGGGTTGCGGCGGCATTCGCGGCATTCGGATTTCTCCTCCCGACGATCTTCCATCGAGCGCACCCCGACCTGCGCGGCCGAGACGCCAGTCCGATCCCCGATACTGAGCCGATCGCGACGCATCCCGGATAGGCCTTGGCGCCTGCTGGCGCCCCGCTATCCCTGCAACGGCCCGAGCACCCCGGCGAGCACAATCGTCTCGTCGAAGAGCTTGCCGAGGATCGCCACTTCCTTCTCCCCCGGCGAGAAAACACCACCGACGATGAGGCGCGCGGCAAATGGGATCTCCACCTCCGCACCGACCCGCACCATCCCCAGCCCGGTGACGATGGGCTCGAGGGCCACGACTCCGCGAGTTCCACCGGAGACACCGCCATAGCTCACGAACGCGACAGGTTTGCGCCACCACTCCGCGGAGAGGTAGTCGAGTGCGTTCTTGAGGGCGGGTGAAAAGCTGTGGTTGTATTCGGGGGTCACGAGCAGTATCGCCTCCACCGCATCGACGCGGGCGCTCCACTCGAGGGTGTGCTGCTGTGTGTAGGAGTGCAGTCGCGGATGATTCGGCTCATCCATGAACGGAAGTCCGAGCTCTACGAGATCGACAAAGTCCACCTCGAAGTCCCCCCGCACGAGCGCTGAGTCCCGCACCCACTGGGCGATGGCAAGGCCGATCCGGCCCGGACGAACGCTTCCGACGATGATCATGAGCTTTGGCATACTTCCCCTTGGCATGATTTCACCCGAACGCCGGGCGAACTTAACAGTGTGCATCCAGATGGTGGGGCGAACGCATCTTCCATAATGGAGGCATGACTTCCGCCGTAACTTCTGCCGCGACTCCCGCCAATCTGCGCCTCAATGACGGCCGCGACATCCCCCAGCTCGGCCTCGGAGTGTACAAGGTGCCGGATGCCGAAGCGGCGCGGGTCGTGGAGGTCGCGCTCGACGCAGGCTACCGCCACATCGATACCGCCACGCTCTACAACAACGAGCGCGGCGTCGGAGACGGCGTGCGGGCCTCCGGGGTTCCTCGCGACCAGGTCTTCGTCACGACTAAGGTCTGGGATGACGACCACGGCTTCGACAAGACGCGCCGTGCCTTCGACACGAGTCTGGAACTGCTCGGTTTCGACTACGTCGACCTGTACCTCATTCACTGGCCGGTGCCGTCCGCCGACCTCTTCGTGGAGACCTGGCGAGCGCTCGAGGCAATTAAAGCGGACGGTCGCGCCCTGTCGATCGGGGTCTCGAACTTCGCTCCCCATCACATCGACCGGCTTCTCGCCGAGACCGACACGGTGCCAGCGATCAACCAGGTGGAGCTGCACCCGTGGCTTCCCCAAAAGCAGGTTCGGGACTACGACGCCAGCCATGGCATCCGCACCGAGGCGTGGTCTCCGCTTGCGCGCGGGCGACTGATCGGGGATCGGGTACTCGAATCGATCGCGGCGAAGCACGATCGCACTCCCACGCAGGTGGTGATCCGCTGGCACTTGCAGCTCGGCAACGTGGCGATTCCGAAGTCAGTGACGGCGAGCAGGATTGCGGAGAATTTCCAGGTGTTCGACTTCGAACTGGACACCGCAGACCTCGCCGCTATCGCCGGGCTCGAGTCGGGCACGCGAACGGGCATGGATCCCGACGCACACTGACCTGGTCTCGATGCGGCTGGTGCCCGCCATACCCGCCCACCGGTTATTGATCGGCGGTGACCGACCGCCGAAGCTCTACCAGCGGTCGTGCACTGCCGCGCGGAACTCGCGGTCGTAGAGTTTCGTCACCGCGGTGGTGAATGCCTGGCTCAGCTGCGGCACCGAGCCCGCTCCGGCATTACTCTCCGCCTGCGCCACGTTTCGGGCCCCAGGGATGACGGCGCTCACGCCATTCAGCTGCGCAACCCAGGCGAGGGCCACCTGCGCGGTGGTGAATCCGGACGCCGCGGATTCCTCCGGCAACAGCGCCGCGAACTCCTGTGCGGCGTCGACTCCCCGCTCGAAGTCGACCCCCGAGAAGGTCTCCCCCACGTCGAATGCCGAGCCGTCACGGTTGTACGTGCGGTGGTCGTTCGCCGCAAAAGTCGTCTGCGCGGTATACCTGCCGCTCAGCAGTCCCGAGGCGAGCGGCACGCGGGCGATGATTCCAACGCCGGACGTGATCGCGGCCGGAAGCACGGCATCCAGCGGCTTCAGTCGGAACGCGTTGAGGATGATCTGCACGGTCGCGACATTCGGCCGCGCAATCGCCATCAGCGCCTCATCCGTGGTTTCGACACTCACCCCGTAGGCGGCGATCGCGCCCTCTTCGACGAGGGAGTCCAAAGCATCGAAGACTCGATCGTTCGAAAAGACGGCCGTCGGCGGACAGTGCAGCTGAACGAGGTCAAGGGTGTCGGTGCGTAGGTTCGAGCGCGATCGATCGGTCCAGTCGCGAAAGTTCGCGAGTGTGAAGTTCGCAGCATCCTGCGCCTCGCGGCGTCCCATCTTGGTCGCGACGGTGATGCGGTGTCCGGGGTGATCGGCGAGGTACCCGCCGATCAGTTGCTCGCTTCGGCCATCACCGTAAACATCCGCGGTGTCGAACAGGGTGACGCCGGCCGCGACGGAGGCATCGAGCACTGCCCGGGCATCCGACTCCGTCACAGTGCCCCAGTCGGCGCCGAGTTGCCAGGTGCCGAGCGCTATTGCGGAGACGGAGCGGTGGGTGCGGCCGAGAGTGCGAGTGTCCATCACTCCAGCCTAGGTCGACTCACACTCACGCCCGCACCGGATCAGTCGCGCAACTTTTCCTTGTATTCGTTCGTCGCCTTGGTCGCATCGCGATCCACTTCTGCCTTCGAGACATCTCGCTCGGCGCGCTTCACGTCGGCCTCGGCCTTCGCCTCGTCGACCCGGTCGCTCACCCGCTCCTTGGTGTCCTCGGCCCACTCGCCGACCCTCTTGCCGGTCGCTTCTGCAGCATCTTTGGCGTTGTCCAACAGGCCCATGATTTCTCCCTAAACTGATGCGGTCATCCACGCTATTACCGGGCACGGGTCGCGCACCGGGATCCCACGCAATTCTCAGAATCTGGCGATTCGGTGACGTCTGAATCGCACAAAACGTTGGGTGGCGGCTCGCCGATGTGACGATCTACCGTGAGCTCATGAGGCGAATCCTGGTCACCACCGTTCTGCTCATCGCTGCGCTTGGCTTGGCGGGGTGCACGGCATCGTCCGGCTCATCGCGCTCGGACAGCTCGGGAAGTTCACTGCCCGGGGTTCCGGCCATAGTGCCCGAAAAAGGCGACAAGGCGAAAGCCGCCGCCGGCACGGCGTCACTGGCGACATCCGCCCGCGAGGTGATCATGACGGGCGCACTTTCAATCACTGTGGACACGCCTTCGGCGGCCGCGGAAGAAGCGGTGCGCATCGCGGATGCCGCAGGAGGCCATGTCGACGGACGCGAGGAGCGCCCCTCAGCGGGGGGCAACCCCGGGTCAGCCCACCTGGTGTTGCGCATCCCGACCGCGAAACTGGATGCCGCGATCACGCAACTGAAGAAGCTCGGCCGTGTGGAGAAGGTCTCGCAGTCGACGCAGGATGTCACGGGTCAGGCCAAGGACCTCAACGCGCGCATCACGGCTCTCACCACCTCCGTCGACCGGCTCGTCGAACTCATGGCCCGCGCCACCACCACCGCCGACCTCATCTCCATCGAGTCCGCCCTCTCCGATCGCCAGGCGAGCCTGGAGAGCCTGCAATCCCAGAAGCGTGGCCTCGACGACCAGGTCGACCTCGCCACTCTCACTGTGGAATTCGGCACCGTCGCCACCGCACCGGTGCGACCGCCCGCGACCTTCGTGTCCGGCCTCGTCGCCGGTTGGGGTTCGTTCGTCGGGTTCGTCTCCGGCCTGCTCGTAGTCATCGGCGTCGTGCTTCCCTGGGCGGTCGTCGCGGGCGTGATCGGCGGGATCATCCTGCTCGCCATTCGGTGGCGCCGTCGTCGCTCGATCCCGCAAGCTTGAGGCATGCGAAGCTGCGGCCTGCTCCTCTACCGGCACCACCCCGGGCTCGAGGTCTGGATCGGCCACATGGGCGGCCCCTTCTGGGCGAAACGGGATGGCGCGGCTTGGTCGATCCCCAAGGGGGAAGTGCTCGAGGGTGAGGTCGACCTCGCCGCCGCCCTGCGCGAATTCTCTGAGGAGATGGGGCATCCCGCTCCCACAGCGGAGTGGATCCTGCTTGGCGAGTTCGTCCAGCCCTCAGGGAAGGTTGTGGTGGTCTTCACCGGCGAAGCCGACTTCGCCGTCGATCGGGTGACCAGCAACCTCTTCGACCTCGAGTGGCCGCCTCGGTCGGGCCGCATCGAGCAGTTCCCCGAGATCGACGATGCACGGTGGTTTCCACTGGAGGTGTCCCGCGAGAAAGTGGTGAAAGGGCAGGTCGCGATGCTCGACGCGCTGGTTACCCTGATCGCGGACCGTGCGTGAGGGGGTTGAGTGTTGCCGCGGCGTCTGCAACCTGTGGTGCCTCATCCACCCACTACTCCCGCCCGGCTAAATCGACTCGGGAGTTGTTGTGACCAGAATCAGTTGCAACCCACATCAACTCCCGAGTCGATCCTGCGTCGTCGGCCCTGCGTGGTCGGCCCTGCGTGGTCGGAGCGATCTCGAACGGGCCCACTTATCGATGTGGGTGCGCGAGGCTACAGCCGCTGCGTGCGAGAGAGCACGGTCTGGATGATCACCACGACCGCGAGAAATAGGCCGGAGACGACTGACTGCACCGATGACGACAACGAACCGACCTGGTTGATCAGGTTCTGGATCACGCTGAGCAGCAGCACCCCGGCCAGGGTGCCGACGAGGCTGCCTCGACCGCCCACGAGCAGCGTGCCGCCGATCACGACCGCGGAGATCGCACTGAGCTCAAGCCCCACGCCAACCGTCGGAACCCCGGAGGAGGAATAGCCGGCGTTAAGCGCACCAGCGAGCCCGGCACACAGCCCGCTCGCGATGTAGACGGTCAGCTTCACCCTGGCGACCGGGAGCCCCATGAAGGTCGATGCGCTCTCGGAACCGCCGACGGCGAAGATTGCCTGGCCACCCCGAGTGCGCGTGAGCACGATGGTGCCGATCACCACGGCGGCGATCGCGATGATCACCGTCCAATG
>JAYTTG010000253.1:0-1768 GCA_043745175.1 Microbacteriaceae bacterium | reverse complement strand
CGACCTGGCTTGGGGTGAAATTCTTCGCCAACCGCCGCTGGTTGCCGATGATCGGACTCGTCTTGGTGGTCAGCGCGATCTCGCTCATCGTGTCGCTGGTCTACACCCACTCGAATCCCGCTGAGGCGTTCTTCGTCACGTTCACGAGGGTCTGGGAGTTCGGTGCCGGCGCGATCCTCGCGCTGCTGCCCAAGTGGCGTCCTCGAGGGTCGATCTGGCCCAACGTGGTCGGTTACGCTGGGCTCCTCGCAATCCTCTTCGCGAGCTATCGATACGGCCCGAATACCCCGTTCCCCGGCACCGCTGCGCTGGTGCCAGTGCTTGGAGCAGTCGCGGTGATCGCCTCCTCCCGGGCTGAGCGCTGGTGGGACATCGGATCGGTACTCGGTGGCCGACCCCAGCGCTTCATCGGCGGTATCTCCTACTCCGTATACCTCTGGCACTGGCCTCTCATTGTGATCGCGCCTTTCATCCCGGGGTGGGGGCTCGACGGCATCAACCGCATAGCTCTGCTGCTCGCCTCATTCGTTCTTGGCTGGCTTACAAGGCGTTTTGTCGAGGATCCTGCTCGCACCTCTGCCTTCCTCACCGTGCGAAAGCCGCGCATCACTTACGCCCTCATGCTCGCGCTCATGCTCGTCTCGACCCTCTTCGTGGTTGGTGCCTTCGCCATCCAGAATCCCAAGTACCAGGCTGCTGCGGCAGAGCTGAAGTCAATCAGCGCCAGGCCACCCGCGTGTTTCGGGGCCGAGGCCGCTCTCGACTGCCAGAATCCGACGCTGGCGGATGCGGTGATCCCGAGTTCTGGCTTTGGCAACGCCGACAAGCCGGGGCACAACGAGTGTTTCGTTCAGCTGAACGCATCCGCAGTCAAGGCCTGCACTTTTGGGTCGACGGCAGCCGATGCGCCCCGGGTGGCCCTCATCGGCGACAGCCACGGCTACCAGTACATCGAGATGATGATCGCGCTCGCGAAGGAGAGGGGTTGGTCGCTCACCACATATCTCAAGGGCGCCTGTCCGTGGAACACGACCCCGATCGGTGGGTCGAGTCCGCAGTTCATCGACTCCTGCAATGAATGGCGCCACAACCTCGAGGCGATACTCGCAACGCAACCGGCCTACTCCGCGATCTTCACGACTGCTCTGCACAGCACTCCCTACATCACCAGCGGAGGGGACGCCGAAAAGCAGATCGCCGGAGGCTTCTCGACGGCCTGGTCCGGGGCGAAGGGAGCCCGCATTGTCGCTCTCGTGGACAATCCGGGGATGCTGGGTGATCCGAACAAATGCCTGCGGGTGAACTCGCCGCAGAACTGCACCGAACCGCGACGAGACGTGCTGCAGAAGACAGACCCGATTGGTCTCGCCGCCTCGACCAGCGGTGCCACCCTCCTGGACTTCACTGACAAGTACTGCGGCGCACAGCGTTGTTTCAGCGTGGTGGGAGGTGCAAATATCTACCGTGACAGGGACCATCTCACCGTCACCTGGACCCTCACTCTCAAGAAATCCATCGGTGACGCGATCGCGGCAGTACTCGGGCGCTGACCGATGTCCAACCGCACCGTCTTGGGCAAATAGGCTTGAGTCATGCGTGCAACCCTGATCCACGGCGAGCGGGATATCCGCCTCGAAGACGTGGCCGACCCCCAGCTCACCACCGGCACCGACGCCATCGTCAAGGTCGTCGCGACCTGCGTGTGCGGATCGGACCTGTGGCCCTACCGGGGAGTGACCCCCACTAAGCATCCACACCGCATTGGGCA
>JAYTTG010000252.1:0-1770 GCA_043745175.1 Microbacteriaceae bacterium | reverse complement strand
TCATCGTGGCGCTCGACGGATCGTTACTCCTCACCGAACGCCTCCGGTCTGGGGCGCCGACCTACGACCAGCTGCCACTCGCCCTGATGCCGAGCTCGCCGCCGAATCCGGGCACCCAGGTCACCGCAATCTCCGAGTGGGGTCGCGCGCTGCTCGATGCCTATCCGCGGCTGATGCCGAACGCGGCTCTCGACATCCTCCGGCGGGTACCACCGCACGGCCGAGTCGATGACCCCTCGACCGCAGCCGGTACCATCGCCGAGCGGATGCGTGACGCCGTGCTCGCCCTCGACAACTCCTTCTTCGCGGTGCAGGGCCCGCCCGGCACCGGCAAGACCTGGAATGGCGCGCGGGTGATCGCCGACCTCGTTCAGAGCCATGGCTGGCGGGTCGGAGTTGTCGCACAGTCTCACGCGACGGTGGAAAATATGCTCGCCGCGGTGGTGACAGCGGGTCTCAACCCGGCCCGCGTCGGCAAGAAGCCGCGGGCTGGCACGGAGTCCGAGGGCACGACCTGGACCAGGCTGACCGATTCGACTCTCGGCGAGTTCACCGACGGGCCCGGATTCGTCGTCGGCGGCACCGCCTGGCTATTCAGCAACGCGGGGCGCATCTCGCGCGGATCGCTCGACCTGCTGGTGATCGATGAGGCCGGACAGTATTCGCTTGCCGCCACGATCGCTGCCTCGGTCTCCGCGACCCGACTGCTGCTGCTCGGCGACCCGCAACAACTCCCTCAGGTGAGCCAGGGCATGCATCCGGAGCCGGTGGATGTCTCGGCTCTCGGCTGGCTCAGCGACGGTCACGACGTGCTCCCGTCCGAGTTCGGCTTTTTCCTCGACGTGAGCCACCGCATGCATCCGGCACTGTGCAAACCCGTGTCTGAACTCTCGTACGAGGGTCGCCTGCATTCGAAGCCATCGGACCGCGTGCTCGCTGGCATCGCGCCCGGCCTGCACCCCATGCCGGTTGTCGCTCAGGGCAATTCCACGTCCTCTGCCGAGGAGGCGGATGCCGTGCTCGCGATTGTGCGCGACGTGATCGGTCGCGCCTGGACCTCTGCGGGCCGCACTTCAGCACTCACCCCGGACAACGTGATCGTGGTGGCCCCGTACAACACCCAGGTGCAGCTGTTGCGCGCCACCCTCGACGCGGCGGGGTTCGAAAGCGTGCCGGTGGGGACGGTGGATAAGTTTCAGGGCCGCGAAGCGGCGGTCTCAATCGTGTCCCTTGCCGCCTCGTCGGCCGCAGACGCGCCGCGAGGCCTGGAGTTTTTGCTCCTGGCCAACCGTCTCAACGTGGCAATCTCCCGGGCACAATGGGCAGCTTGGCTGGTGTACTCGCCGACGATCACAGATTCTCTTCCCACCAATATCGCGGCACTTGCCCAGTTGAGCGCCTTTATCCGGCTGGTCGACCCGCAGAATGATCCGCAGAATGATCCGGAGAAGTGAGACCAAAAACCGCACGAACCCCTAGCCGGGGCTTCGTGCGGTGCTCACGTTAGTCGCGCCGTTCGGTGCGATCCTTGTCCGTTTCGGACAGATCAGAATCGGTGTACTCGCCCTCTTCGTCATGTCCCGCTGCGCGATCCGGGGTGTGCGATCCGTCCTTGAATTCCTCGTCGGTGAATTTACCGTCGGGCTCGCGTGGCTCTCGGGTACTGTCTGCGTTGTCAGTCATTCTTCCTCCGTTTTTTTGATTCCTTGATTGTGGTGGTGGTGGTCGTTTCAGCGCCTGGTTGTTTAGCCGGGAGGGGGCTCACTCCGG
>JAYTTG010000251.1:0-6447 GCA_043745175.1 Microbacteriaceae bacterium | reverse complement strand
ACCTCCTCGATGCGGCCAAGAAGATCAAGGCCGCGGAACCGGGTGTCGTGCCGTTCAACGTTTACTCCGGCAAGCCCCAGGGCGAGGCTGCGGTGATGCAGGGCTTCGAGATGCTGCTCTACGGCACCAAGAACACCCTCTTCGACACGCAGAAAAACAAATGGGTGATCGGATCGAAGGGCTTCACCGATTCGCTCGGATTCATCAAGGATCTTTATCAGGGCGGGCTCGCCCCCACCCCGCAGCAGGCCCTCGATCCGAACATCGGCACGACAATCTTCACCGACTGGATTCCGAACGGCACGCTCGCGATCGCCCTCGACGGTTCCTGGCAGTCGGGTACCTGGATCGAGTCCGGCGCGAAGCCGTGGCCGGAGTGGTCGTCCGTTCTCGCCCAGGCGCCAATGCCGACCCAGGACGGGCAGGCACCGAAGGTGACGAGTATGTCCGGTGGATGGACCCTGGCCCTCGGCTCGAAGTCGAAGAATAAAGATGCGGCGTGGGGCTTCATCGCGCTCGCCCTCGACCAGAAGAACTCGAAGGCCTACGACATTGCCGCCAGCCAAATCCCGGTGCGAGCAGATGTCACGAAGGACCCGGAGTACACCGGGTCGAATCCGACCGCTGCGTTCTTCTCCGACCTCGTGAAGAACACCCACTTCCGGCCGGCAGACTCCGACTACGCAAAAATCTCGAACGCCATCCAGGTTGCGATGGAATCGGTGATGACCGGCCAGCAAACACCGGCGCAGGCCGCCGGTGTCTATGACTCTGCGGTGAAGGACATCGTCGGGGCGAAAAAGACTGTGACCGAGAAGTAAGCCGCCGTGTCATCGACCGTGCTCGCGGTGCCGACGCCTCCGAAAGCCCCAAAATTCCCGGAAAGCAAACGAGCAAGGAAAGGTGGAACCGGCCGAACGCTCGCCCGGTCGGCACCGCTGATCCCCTCAATGGTTCTGCTTGTGGTGTTTTTGCTGGCCCCGGTCGTCTCCTCGTTCTATGGATCGTTCACAAATTCAGCTCTCACGGGTAGCGCAGCCAAGGGTGCCACGTTCATCGGCCTGCAGAACTATGTCCAGCTGTTCTCGGACACGAACTTCCTGCAGTCAATCTGGTTGACCGTCATCTTCCTCATCGGGTCGGCGATTATTGGCCAGAATGTACTCGGCTATGGCCTAGCCATGCTGATGCAGAACGGAAACCCGATCATCCGTGGCGTTGTCGGAACCCTCGTGGTGACATCCTGGGTGCTGCCGGAGATCGTGGCGGCCTTCGCCGCGTACGCGTTCTTCCACGCCGACGGAACGCTCAACTCGATTCTGCGGCTCGTCGGCATAACGGGACCCAACTGGCTGTATAACTTCCCAATGCTCGCCGTGATCCTCGCCAACATCTGGCGCGGCACGGCATTCTCGATGCTGGTCTACACGGCAGCTCTCGCCGACGTTCCGGAGGATGTGCAGGAGTCCGCCGCCATGGACGGCGCAAGTGGCCTGAAGCGGCTGCGCTACATCACGCTGCCGATGACGAGGAGGAGCGTCAATACGAACCTGATGCTCACCACCCTTCAGACCCTCTCGGCATTCACCATCATCTATGTAATGACCGGGGGTGGACCGGGCACGAAGAGCTCGACGCTGCCCATCCTTGCCTACCAGGAAGCGTTCAAGTTCTCCGAGATCGGCCTCGGCACGGCGATCGCGACGATCCTGCTCATCGTTGGCGCGGTATTTTCGATCATCTACATCCGCGCGCTCCGTCCGGCGGTGGACTGAATGGGAATGACATCGCCGAATCGCCGCACGATGCGCGGGGTCTCCAACAGCGTCCTGATTGTGATCGGAGTGTGTTTCGCCCTTCCTCTACTGTGGCTGCTGTTCGCGTCGTTCGATTCGGCCGCGACGCTCACGTTGAAGTGGCCGGAACACTGGACGCTTGACAACTTCGGCACGGTGTTGACTCCGACCCTCGCCTTCGTGCCCCTTCTCAACAGCCTCATCCTCTCGTTCGGCTGCGCCATCGTGACCGTGATCGTCGCCGTGCTGGCGGCGTATCCACTCTCCCGGTACACAATGAGGGTGAATAAGCCGTTTCTCTACGGCATCCTCTTCGGCACCGGCCTGCCGATTACCGCGATGATGGTGCCGGTCTACAGCCTGTTCGTCGCCTTCAACCTGATCGACTCGATGCCGGGAATCATCCTGTTCATGTCGGCTACGAGCCTGCCGATTGCAATCTGGATGATGAAGAACTTTATGGACTCGGTGCCGACCGTGCTCGAGGAGGCTGCCTGGGTCGACGGGGCATCGATGCTCACCACATTGACCCGGGTCGTGGTGCCGCTGATGCGTCCGGGAATCGCTGTCGTTTTCATCTTCATCTTCGTCGGAGCCTGGGGAAACTTCTTTGTGCCCTTCGTGCTGCTGTTGTCACCAGAGCTGCAACCGGCGGCGGTCAGCATCTTCGCCTTCTTCGGGCAGTACGGTGCCGTTGTTTACGGCCAGCTCGCGGCGTTTTCGCTCGTTTATTCGGTGCCGGTACTCGCCCTCTACGTGTTCACCTCACGAGTGCTCGGTGGAGGATCGGCTCTCGCCGGAGCAGTCAAGGGCTGATCGCCGGGCGCTCTACTTCTCATTGCCATTACCTACCCTCAATGAAACTAGGAGTTTCAATGCACGACAATTCGATTTTGGTCCGGGCCAGGATTGCCCGCTTCGTCAGCGAGCGGATCGAGCCGGCGATCTACCGCGATCGCCGGCCGCTCACGATCACGGCCTGGGAGGTTCCCGGCGAACCGGTCTCATTCTCCGAGGCGCGCACCGCGACATACCTGCCATTCGCTGTCGGCCAGCAGTGGGGTAAACCGTGGGGTACGACCTGGTTCCACGTGACCGGCCAGGCTCCCGCCGATTGGCCGGGCGAAGGCACACGAATTGAACTCGTCGTCGACCTCGGATTCACCTCGGGCCAGTCCGGCTTCCAGGCGGAGGCGCTGGTCTTTAGGCCCGACGGATTAGTGATCAAGGCGATCGAGCCGTTCAACGCCTACGTTCCCCTCGACAGCGATGGTGTGGTCGACGTGTACATCGAGGCCGCATCGAATCCGGATGTCGCCGCCGGAGGGTTCACCCAGCCGACCCGGATGGGCGACACGCTTACCTCCGGTGTCGAGCCGATCTACTCGCTGCGACACATTGACGTCGCACTGCTCGACCAGGAAGTGTGGCAACTCGATCGTGAGTTTGTCGCGCTCGATGGCCTGATGGCGCAGCTCCCGCACAGCACGATGCGACCGGCAGAAATCCAACGCGCCCTCGAACGGGCGATGGATGTCATGAATCCGCATGACATCGCAGGCACCGCGACGGCCGGTCGTGCCGAACTAGCCGGTGTGCTCGCGAAGCCGTCATCCGCCAGCGCCCACCGCATCACCGCCGTTGGGCATGCGCATATCGACTCGGCGTGGCTGTGGCCGGTGCGCGAGACGATCCGCAAGTGCGCGCGAACGTTCTCCAACGTGCTTCAACTGATGGACGAGGATCCCGATTTCGTCTTCGCCTGCTCCTCGGCCCAGCAGTATGCATGGATCAAGGAGTTTTACCCCGAGCTGTTCGAACGGATCCGGGCGCGCGTCGCCGAGGGGCGATTCATCCCGGTGGGCGGGATGTGGGTGGAATCCGATACAAACCTGATCTCCGGGGAGTCCATGGCTCGCCAGCTCATTGCCGGAAAAAGCTTCTTCCAGCGCGAGTTCGGCGTCGAGCCACAGGAGGTGTGGCTGCCCGACTCCTTCGGATACTCCGGCGCGCTCCCCCAGATCGTCGCGGCGGCCGGTTCGAAATACTTCCTCACCCAGAAGATCTCGTGGAACGAGACGAACGTCTTTCCCCACAGCACCTTCGACTGGGAGGGGATTGACGGCACCCGCATCCTGACACATTTCCCTCCCGTGAACACCTATAACTCGGACCTCTCCGCCGCAGAGCTCGCGCTCTCCGAGCGCAATTACGCCGAGAAGGGCAATGCGAACTCCTCGCTCGTGCCGTTCGGATACGGCAACGGGGGGGGCGGACCGACCCGCGAGATGCTCGCCGCGGCGAAGCTCAACCGGTCACTCGAGGGCGCCCCCACTGTTGAGCTCAACTCCCCCCAGAGCTTCTTCGAACGGGCCGAAGCCGAATATGCCAGTCCTCCCGTGTGGACGGGCGAACTTTACCTCGAGTTTCACCGTGGTACCTACACCTCCCAGGCGCGCACGAAACGCGGCAACCGGAAGAGCGAGCGGCTGCTGCGTGAGGCCGAGCTCTGGGCCGCCACGGCCGCCATCCGTTCGGGCTTCGTGTATCCGTATGCAGAGCTGGAGGGCCTCTGGCACACGGTTCTGTTGCAGCAGTTCCACGACATCCTGCCCGGCACCTCGATCGCCTGGGTCTATCGGGTGGCCGAGCAGGAATACGCCAGGGTCGAAACGGGTCTCGAGGCCATCATCTCTGCCGCCCTCTGGTCACTCGCTGCAGCCAACGGACAGGGCTCCGGGCCGGCCGCATCATTCAATGCCTCGCCGTTCGAGGTCGATGGAATTGCCCCACTCTCGTCCGCGGTGGCGGTGGCGAACGGATCCATTCGGCTCGAGCAGGTCGGGCACGGATTCGTGCTGGAAAGCGACCGTGCGCGCTTCGAGCTTGACGGCTCGGGGCGCATCCGCTCGGCTATCGACCTGCGCACCGGGCGCGAGACGATCCCGCCCGGCGCACTCGCGGCCGAATTGCAGCTCTTCCGAGACACACCCACCCAGTGGGAGGCCTGGGATATCGACGTGCACTACCAGAGGCATGGTGAAGTGATCGACGCCGTCGACGGGGTGGCCGTGACCGAGGATTCCGGCCGGGTCGCCGTGACCTTCACGCGTTCGTTCGGGGCGTCGCATCTCAGCCAGCAATTCTCGCTCGAGGCCGGAAGCGCGGGTATCGAGATCACCACCCACGTGGACTGGCACGAACGCCAGAAGCTGCTCAAGCTCGCGTTCCCGCTTGATGTCCGTGCCGAACGCGCCGCATCCGAGGTGCAGTTCGGGCACATTTACCGGCCAACCCACGACAACACCTCCTGGGATTCCGCGCGGTTCGAAACGAGCGCCCACCGCTGGATGCAGGTGGGTGAACCGGGCTTTGGGGTCGCCATCGCCAACGATTCGACCTATGGGAACGACGTGACCCGGCAGGCGAGGCCGGGCGGTGGCACGATGACGGTACTCCGCCAATCGCTGCTACGGGCACCGCTGTTCCCCGATCCTGATGCCGACCAGGGCGAGCATGACTTCCGGGCATCCTTCACCGTCGGCGCGGAGATTGCCGATGCCGTGCGCGAAGGATACCGGCTGAGCATCCCGCTCCGAAGCGGCCCTCTCGGCCAGGGCGGTGCGGTCGTGCCACTGCTTTCGATCGACAACCCGGCGGTTGTGATCGAGACCGTCAAACTCGCGGAGGATCGCTCCGGTGACCTCGTCGTGCGGTTCTACGAGTCACTCGGTGCCCGTGCGATCGCCCGCGTCGCCTTCGACGTGCCCGCCACCGGGATCGTGGAGACCGACCTGCTCGAACGGGAACTCGGGGAGGCGACCGCCCTTGTCTCGACGACCGAGGGCTCGGCACAGCTCTCACTCCGGCCGTTCCAGCTGGTCACACTGCGCATCGCCCGAGCCTAGGCAAGGTCTGCCGCCCGCCTCCCCCTCGAGATGCCACTTTCTGTCCCAGGATCCGCGGGGAGGGACAGAAAGAGGCATCTCGATGCGGCGGGCGGAGGGCGGTCCCGCGCACCAGGAAGGCCCGCTCCCACACTGCGGGGCGGGCCTTCTTCGTGCTGGCGGCTCAGCGACCGTGACGTGCGGGAATCACGGCGATCAGCGCGCTCAGGGCACTCGCCTGCGTGCGCCAGTCCCGCGCGTTCGGGAAGGCGGCGTTGTCCGCGCCGGACCACCGCGCACCAAGGCGGTTTTCGCCATCCCGATCGCTGGTCCAGATCGTCGCGGCCTGATGCGACGCGAAGGCACGGTAGTGCGGATCGTGGGTCGTGTCCGCGGCATCCATCAGGTAGCGCATGAAGATGCCCTTGAACTGCTTTCCGTTGTCGTCACAGGTTCGATCGAGGGCGTCGCACGACTCGGTGAGCACCCCGTTCGAGACCAGCAGCGGTGAGGCGATTGCCGAGTCTGCGAGCACCCGAACGGTGGCCAACACCTTCGGGTCGTGATTCGCCCGCCACAGCTCGAGCCCGGCCCCCAGGGCGGGGCCCTGGTTGTAGCTCCACACTGTCTGTCCGTTGTTCTGGCAGTCATCGGCCAGTCCGTCGTTCACGAGGCCGGCGGAGTTGATCAGTCCGCTCCCGATGAACCAAGTCCAGGCGGTCTGCGACCGGTCGAGCCAGGTGGTGTCGCCGTGGATGCGATTA
>JAYTTG010000250.1:0-1780 GCA_043745175.1 Microbacteriaceae bacterium | reverse complement strand
TGCGATTCCTGCGGGGTCGGGGTTAGCGGACTGCCCGCATGGGCGGTGCTATCCTCAGACTATGTTCCTCGGTCCGCTCCTTCTTAGCTGCCGCGACGAGTTCTAACCCAGGCCTCCCTCGTCGCGGAGACTGGTGCTGTAACAGCGCCGTTGGCTGACCATCGCAGACCAAGCGAAAGAGCGAGAGAATGAAGAACACACAGTCGGCTTCTGCAATGCCGATTCACAAGTACCGCCCGTACCACGAGACCGTCGCCGTGTCCCTGCCCGACCGAACCTGGCCGTCCAAGCGGATTACTGTCGCCCCGCGCTGGTGCGCGGTGGACCTGCGTGATGGCAACCAGGCACTCATCGATCCGATGAGTCCTGAGCGCAAGCGCATCATGTTCGACCTGCTGGTGCGAATGGGTTACAAGGAAATCGAGGTCGGCTTCCCCTCGGCCTCCCAGACCGACTTCGACTTCGTGCGCAGCCTGATCGAGGATGACCTGATTCCGGATGACGTCACCATCCAGGTGCTCACCCAGGCCCGCGAAGCGCTGATCATCCGTACCTATGAGTCGCTCATTGGAGCAAAGCGTGCCATCGTGCACCTCTACAACTCCACGAGTGTGCTGCAGCGGCACGTCGTGTTCCGCACCGACAAGCAGGGCATCATCGACATCGCTCTCGAGGGTGCTCGACTGTGCAAGGCTGCCGAATCGATCACCGACGGCACCGAGATTTTTTACGAGTATTCGCCGGAGAGCTACACCGGCACCGAACTCGAATTCGCGCTCGAGGTCTGCAACAGAGTGATCGCGATCTTCGAGCCGACGCCGGAGCGCAAGGTCATCATCAACCTGCCGGCCACCGTGGAGATGGCCACCCCCAATGTGTATGCGGACTCTATCGAGTGGATGTCTCGTCGCCTCGACCAGCGGGAAAACATCATCCTCTCGCTGCATCCGCACAACGACCGTGGTACCGCGGTGGCCGCCGCCGAGCTGGGTTATCTCGCGGGAGCAGACCGCATCGAAGGCTGCCTGTTCGGCAACGGTGAGCGCACGGGCAACGTCGATATCGTCGCGCTCGGAATCAATCTGTTCACGCAGGGAATCGACCCGCAGATCGACTTCAGCGACCTTGACGAGGTCAAGCGCACCGTCGAATATGTGAACCAGCTGCCGGTACCCGAGCGTCATCCGTGGGCCGGTGACTTGGTCTACACCGCGTTCAGCGGCTCCCACCAGGATGCGATCAAGAAGGGCTTCGAGGCGATGGCCGCGGATGCTGCCGATAAGGGTGTCACCGTCGATGACCTCGTTTGGGCGGTGCCGTACCTGCCGATCGACCCCAAGGACCTCGGGCGCAGCTACGAGGCCGTGATTCGGGTCAACTCGCAGTCGGGCAAGGGCGGCGTCGCCTACCTGCTCAAGAACGACCACGCTCTCGACCTTCCTCGCAAGCTCCAGATCGAGTTCTCCGGAGTCGTGCAGGCCAAGACGGATGCGGAGGGCGGTGAGGTTACAAGCGCCGAGATCTGGGAGATCTTCCAGGACGAATACCTCCCGGCTGCGTCGGCCGAAGACAAGTGGGGCCAGTTCGAACTCGCCTCCACCCGCACGCAGAGCGACATGTCGGGCACTGTTTCGCTTCATACCGAGTTGCGGGTTGGAGAGCAGTTCGTATCGACCGATACGACCGGCAACGGTCCTATCGCGGCCTTCCTCAACGTGCTCACCGAGCAGGGTGTCGAGGTCAAGCTTTACGACTACGTCGAGCACGCTCTCAGCGGCGG
>JAYTTG010000249.1:0-6488 GCA_043745175.1 Microbacteriaceae bacterium | reverse complement strand
TTGATGCGATTGTGATCAGGGTCCGTGACGGGCAAGTCGCGAACCGGCCCGTTTATGCGTAAGAATCGGTGTCACCCTGGCGGGGGAGAAAGACGTCCCAGGGCTCTGGGTCGGGACCGGCGGGAAGTGGACGAAGTTCTGGATGGGCGTCCTCGCCGATATCAAGAACCGTGGGGTTCGGGAAACGTTCTTTCTGATCTGCGATGGGCTGAAGGGACTGCCAGACGTCGTGGGCAACGTCTGGCCGCTCACCACAGTTCAGACCTGCATCATTCATCTGTTTCGCAACACGTTCCGCCTCTTATCGAAGAAGGACTGGGACGCGCTCAAACGCGAGGCGAAACCGATCTATACCGCTCCGAAACCGAACGCCGCCAAGGCTGCATTGGAGGACCTCGACGAGAAATGGGAGAAGAAGTACGGGGCAATCATTTGGCTCTGGGAATCAGTGTGGGAAGAGTTCACTCCGATCTTGGACTACGACTTTTCAGATCCGCACCGTGATCTGCTCAACGAACGCGATCGAATCCCTCAACGCCCGATACCGGCGTGCGGTCCGAGCCCGAGGGCATTGCCCGACCGAGCAGGCGGCGCTGAAGTGCCTGTATCTTGTCACTCGTAGCCTCGACCCGACCGGTCGTGGCCGCACCCGCTGGACGATGCGGTGGAAGCCAGCTCTGGGCGCGTCTACCATCACATTCGCCAACCGCTGGCTTGCCGCGGAGACCTACTATATGAAAACCGCCGAAAACACCGTTACTTAAACAGACCCGCGCTCGACCAGTTCATCGGCGCAGCGGGTTGTGTCACGCCGGGTGGGGACGTGAGAAGCTCGGCTTCGGTTCGAGCCGTGGCCCGCTCAAGGTGCGCGACGGCGGCGACGTCGGGGGGAACTTGCGCCTACACGTTCGGTTTCTTGATCGAAGATGCTTGCGGCGCTTTCAAGCGTTGCGAGCCCCGGCGTCGTCAGTGTTGCAAACGGCACCCAGGCGGAAACGGTCTGCCAAGTCTCGGTGAATGGAGCGACCGTCCCTGAAGTCTGCGATCCGATCATTTCGCTCATTCTTTCGAGCAAATTCTGTTTTTTCATCAGATGCTGTGTGGTTGTCGCGGCGTGGGTAAGAGCCTGGACGGCCTTGATGGCGGACGTGGGCGCAGTGGACCATTTCGAGGGGGTCAGGGCCACAAATGTGCGATCGGCATCGATGGCAAAGCCCTCGGACGGTACCTCGGTTGGGCTGGACGCGAGGCGGGACTTCGGAGCCAGGTACCCCCCGACGACAACATCCTCAAACACGTCTTCTCGGACGAATCCTGTGAGACGTTCGATGAGCGAACAGGTCCACCACCCGTCTGTCAGCGCGCCGGGGGAGTACGTCCCGGGGGAGGAAAATCCATCGGAGATCAGCCAGGCACGCTGTGAGGCGCTGCTTTGCAACCCTGGGATCTCTCGCGAAGCGAAAAACAGGCCCCCCGCAGACCGGGACGGTACGATCGCTGCGGTGCGTGGGAGTGCTCCGCGAAAGACGAGCATGCGACTCAGTCGCGCGCTGAAGTGGCGGTCGAGCTGAAGCGACGGAGGGATGAGCTCTGGCACGAACGTGCCGGTAGCGAGGATGACGGCTTGCCCGTGGATCGGTATCAGTGGGGTGCGGGAGCCGTCCACCTCGGCGCGCCATGAGCCATCCGCGGATTGCTGCAGTCGTGTGCACCTGCCGACCAACCGGAGGGACGCGGCGGCCGCTGCCTGCCATGCGGCGTCCAGAAAGGCCGGACCGTCGAGAATTGCCTCGTCAGTTCTGACCGCGAGGACATCGCTTCGCAGGTAGGAAGCACCGGACATTCCCTCAGATGCATTGGCCAGCCGTCGACGAAAATTCTCCGCCCAACGCTCGTCGGGGCCTATCGCGATCGTCTCGATCTCCTCGTGAAATGGGCGGACCGCGTCGCTCCACCAAAAGGGCGTGTTCTCGGCCAGTTCTTCGATCAGGCGGGCCTCGCGGATGGGGTCGTACAACCTGCCACGGTGAAGATGCCCGTGCCAGTGAGCTGACTGATGTTCCGGCCCAATCCCACCATCGATCCAGGCCACATCCAGGCCCTGTGCGGCAGCTGCAAGCACCGCCATGGTGCCCGCGACGCCGCCCCCGATGATAACGAGATCGTGTGCTTTCATGACGCGCGCCGATAAAAATGCTCGACGAAGTCGGGATTTTCAGCACGTCCGGCGTTCTCCGCCACCCATTCGACGACAATCGAATCGTTGACGAAGCCGAGGGTTGCCGTGAGGCCATCATGCGTCTGCATCAATGTCGTGCCATCGCCGGCGACGAGTTGAAAATCCCAGAGCCGCGGTAGGAGCACGATTTCCCCGCCTCCGTCAGGAATCACTACATCACCGACCACGTTCTGGCTGTGCGGGTTGTGTGCGTTCACAGCGACACCTCATGTCGACCATGACGCTGGTGGACTGTGTGAGAGTTGAACATGGAGGCAGCGTGCGACGGCTCGACGCGATGCGACGTTGCTCGCACGCTCGGAAGTCTGAAATGCCGGACGACGACCGAGTGGGCGTCGCGCACCCGGCGGTTCAGGCCCCAGCGCGTGACGTTAAAAAGGCTCTCGCGCACTATCGATCCGCTCATCTTCGATGTGCCGTGCATACGCTCGGTGAACGTGATGGGCGTTTCGACCACACGCAGACCGTTCTGCAGAGCGCGCCACAACAGGTCAACTCGGAAGCAGTATCCGTGGGACGCCACGGTGGCCAAACCAATGGTGCGTCGCGCCGAGGAGCGGAATGCGCGATAGCCGCCCGTGGTGTCGGACACTGTGATCCCGAGCGCTCCACGCGTGTACCAGCTGCCCCCACGGCTCGGAAGTTCGCGGCGCAATGGCCAGTTCTCGACCTTGCCGCCGGGCACCCAACGGGACCCAAGAACCAGATCGTTGTCCTTGAGCAGGGCGAGCATCCCAGGAAGGTACTCCGGGTGGTGAGAGCCGTCGGCATCCATTTCGACGAGTGCCTCATAGTTACGCTCGAGTTCCCACACGAATCCGGCGAGGTAGGCGGCGCCTAAACCCACCTTCGATGTGCGGTGCAACACATTGACTCGGTCGCGGCGACTCGCCAAGTCGTCGGCAATGCCACCGGTGCCGTCGGGTGAGCCGTCGTTCACCACGAGCACATGAACGTCGGCGCCGGAACGAAGAACGCGGGCAACTATATGGGCGAGGTTTTCACTCTCGTTATAGGTCGGGATGATCACGAGTGAAGTGCTCACTTGGTTCCTTTCAATGGTTCAGATGTTGGGATCGAAAAGCGGCAATCAGGAGAGGAGATCGGCGAAGACAATGAGGTTTCCCAGGTAATGACCGATAGAGGCATTGAATACGCCGTCACATGTGTTCAGCCGCAGAGTTGGCGTTGGGGTGGAACCGTTCACGTCGGCCGTGGGGAACGCGTTCTTCGGCGCACGTTCCGAGCCGGTGATCCGGAAAGTCTCGACCTGCGCCGATGAGCGTGTCACCTTCACAACATCGCCCGGCTTGAGTTTGGTCAGATGTACGAACACGGCAGGACCGGTCGTTGAGCCGATGTGACCGGCAATGATGGCCGGCCCTCGGTACCCGGTACGACGCTGTTCTGATACCAACCGGCCGATTGCCAGGCATGCGGCGGATCTAATTCGCCTTGGACTCCAATCGAGAGGTGCTCCAGGCCGCTATCGACCCCGATTGCCGGAATTTGGACGCCAGTCGGAATCGCTCCGGATGCCGAAGCGGGTGACAACGAGGTCGCATTCGGGTCCTGAAAGGCTCTTGCGACGCCGGGATGGGGCATGCTGGACGACGTGGTTTGCGGCTCCCGCGCTTGTGACCCAGCGGGGTGCAGGGTCACCGTGATGACGACGCCGACCGCGACGACCAGCTTTACGGTGGCTACGCCGATGCTCGCCATGCTGTGCTTCATGGCGATTAGTAGGACTTTCATGTCAGCGTCCTTTCAGCGGCGAGCAAGCGCCAAGTGCACTCGCATGGAGTTGAAATGCGCCGAGGGCGTCCCACGCCAAGCCGTAATAGGTCGGGGTGCCTTGCGCAAGCACGTCAGCGGCCTTCAGGTCGGTCGCTGCCCCTCTGTCATTACCCGAACTGGCCTCGGCTGCAGCTCGCGCAACGTACCCGAGGGGACTCGGGTCGGTACCGACCGCTGTCCCTCCGAGGTCGAGTTGCATCAGCAGCGGGTTCTTGCCTGACACACGTGCGACGAGCTTCGCCGCCAGGGCAACATCCGCGGGATTGCATGACCCCGCATAGCGCAGCGCGAGACGCCCCGCGCTGTAGCCGTATTCCACGGTTCCACCAGTGCCGGTGGGGCCGGCCAGAGGCACGACTGACCCGTCGGCATTCACCTGCGCCCAGCCACTTGGTAGAGCGGTGGCGTTGAGGATCCTCATTGTCACGGTTCGGAAACCAACGGCCAGTTGTTGCCACCGTGGATCGCTCGTTACCTTTGCAAGTTCTTCGAAGGTGGCCGGCGACGCGTTCGACGGGATGTGGTAACACGGTGCTTGCCCGGCGGCCCACGTGCCCGGCAAGAGAATCCGTCCATCGGAGGTCGGGGCTGTCATTGAAGAAAGGATCGTTTCGCCCAGAGATGGACCCACTTTCGTCCACAACGGCTGAGCAAATTTTGATCCCGCTAGCACGAAGGCTCGGGCGATATCGAGATCAGCGTCGCCGGCCGGCTGGCTATCGACGACTTTGCCGGTCTTCCACTGCCACGCCAGTAAACCGTCGGGACGTTCAAGGTTTTTCTTCGTCCAGCTCCAGATCGACTCGAACTTCCTCTTGTCCCCGACGGCGACGGCGACGGCGACGAGCTTGCCATAGCCTTGCTCCTCATTAACGGTCTCGTCGTCCAGCATGTCCACCCTCGGTCCAGTTGTCGACGCACGCCCGGCCGATCTGCGTAGCGGTCCTCGGCGACGAGGTCGAGTTCGCAACTTTCGGGTCTGACTTCTCACCGCCGCTTTCGGGCTGGGAGGGGGCGCCGGAGCCGCTGACGACGAAGTTTGCGATGCCCCCGTGACCACGAGTGCGGCCACGATGAAAAGCATGAGCAGCGTCCAGGCTCTCTTCGTCATTTATGCCTCTTCGATTTCCTGATCTGATTTCGCGATGGGCTTCAAGATGTCGCAGGTTGACGGTTTCAGCGGGAAAACAGTGCGGTTCAGTTCAATTCAGCTCTGGGGTTGTCGCTCGCAATGCGGATAAGCGCGTTGACCCGATGCGTGGCCAGCGCTCCGAGGCCAGGGGGCACTATTGTCTTGAGGTTTTGGTTGATTTCGCCACGGAGGCGAGACAGCGGAGACATCGCAAAGAACTGGCCGGGCACAGCTGCGCCATGGCCGCTGGGGGAGGGCAAGAGGGTGGGGGTCCTAATTTGGGGATGGGACAGTCGGGGTTCGACCGAAAGCTCGGATACCTTCAACTCAAGTACCAAGGTTGAAGCTACGCGCCCTCTTGAGGAAAAAAACCCCCCAAACGGGGGGCTTGCTATATGTCCCCAAGCGGGAGGGGAACACTTTGTACTTCGTTGACCAGCGAGTTGATGGTCGGATTTGCCTCAGGACCGTGGTCCAGCCGCTTGGACACTCAATGTCCGGCTAGTGGCGGTGGTTACGTCGACCTGATTCCCGCGGTCCGCGATTGGGTCAACCCTCCTCGGCAATGTGATCGAAACCACCGAAAAGCGTCTCGCCTTCTGACGAATGAATACAAGAGCGCCGCCGGCTGGCGACAAGAAAAAGATGATGCATCATGACCGAACTCACCGCACATCACGGACTCTTCAAAGACACCAACCTGCATGTCGATGACACCGGCGGAACCGGGCGCCCGGTCGTCCTCATCCACGGCTGGCCTGTGTCCTGCGAATCCTGGAAGGGGCAGGTCCCTGCCTTCGCCGACGCCGGCTACCGTATCATCACCTACGACCGCCGCGGATTCGGCCGCACCAACAAGCCCTGTACCAGCCACACCTACGACAACCTCACCGAAGACTTTCACACCCTCCTTGCCGAACTCAACCTGAACGACGTCACCCTCGTCGGCTTCTGGGGTCTGTCAGGATTTTTGTGTAATCGGTTCGGCGTGACCTGCCGCAGCGGGAGCTGCGGTGTGGAGATGATCACGTATGGACAAGGAAATTCAGAAGCATGTCCGGGTCGACCCGAGAACGGGTGAGCTGTTGTATGCGGAGAACGATTTCGCGGCAATGGCGGACGAGCTCGTGGCTGCGGCCCGCGGGCAAGGCATCGAGCTCACGGGCCCGAATGGTTTGTTGACGGGGTTGACCCGCCAGGTGTTGCAGACCGCGTTGGAGGTCGAGATGGCGGACCATCTCGGCTATGACAAACATGATCCGGTCGGCCGGAATGGGATGAACTCGAGGAATGGGTCGACCCCGAAAACGGTGCGCACCG
>JAYTTG010000248.1:0-6490 GCA_043745175.1 Microbacteriaceae bacterium | reverse complement strand
TCGATCAGGCGCAGAAGCCCGGGGTGAACCTCGTCCTCGGCGTCGAATACTCCGATGATGTCGCCGGTCGCGAATGCAAGAGCGGTATTGAGCGCCTTGGGCTTATTCTTCGGCACGCTGGGGTCGACGACGACCGAGATGAGGTGCGGATGCCGCGCAGCCGCTTCTCGAGCGACGCGTTCGGTGCCGGGGTCATCGTGTCCGACGATCGCGATGATCTGCACGTTGGGATGCGTCTGAGTCGCGAGCACATCCAGCGTCTGCCCCATCACCTCCTCCTCGTGCCGACCGGGCACGAGGAGGGTGAAACTATGGGCGGGAGGCAGGGTCTTCTCGGAAAAGCCGGTGCGCTTGAGGTTTCCATCGGACTTCCAGGCGTGAAGCATCCACCAGAGGGTTGTCACAGCGATGGCGGTGAGAGCCATCGCGACAAGCACCAGCGCAGAAATCGCAAGCACTGTCGGCAGGTCAAGGCCGCCGAAAGCTCCGGGGGAACCGGCCGGGGAGATGACTCCTATATTGCCGCGATTGGGCACGGGATCCGACGATCCACCCGATGAATCGGGTGCGGGTGGAAGTACGGGAGATGCGGCGAACAGCACGAGCGGGATGAGTAGATTCATGCGGGGAATCCTTCTTGAGTCGCGGAGAAGACCAAAAATCGGTAAGAGAAATAGCGAAAAGTTGTGCCGAGCACGAGCCCGACGCCATTTGCAGCGATGTTGTCGGCGATTGGACTGACGAAGCCGAATACATAGTGAGAGACGAAGAGGCAGAGCGCCGCGATTCCGAGCCCAAGGAGGTTTGAAACTGCGAACAGCAGCCCCTCCCGCCAGACAGCGCGGGTGCGGTGCGCGCGGAAGGTGAGGTAACGGTTGCCGAGCCAGGCCACAATGGTCGCAACCGTTACGGAGATGACTTTCGCGGTGATGGTGTTGTGATCCAGCGGTCCGAACAGAAGTACGTTGTATACGGTGAAATCCACAACGAAGGCGACCAGTCCCACTGCCCCGAATGTCACCAGTTGGGAGAAACGGCTCTGTACCGCCGTACTGTCCCCCATTCGAGTGGCACTCGACCGGGGGTAATTGTTTTGGGACATGTAGCGTCGTTCGAAGCTCTCGGCCGAGTAGATTGCACTCAATCGCGACAGTCAGCCTTTTGACAGGTGCGCGTCACCAGCTGTTCACGCGTCGGAACGACCAGAGAAATATGGATGGCTTGTCCCGTCGCTGAATCGAATCATAAAATGCCCCCCTGGGATGGGGCGGTCACCCCAGCACTCGACGGCTCTTTCGGCGGGAGCTATCGCGGCCGCCCTCCGGCGCATTGCCCTGCGCCGCGCTCGAACCGCGCCGGAAGGTCAGGCCAGAGCGAGCAGTGCCGCTGCGGCGAGTGCGACGGCAAGTCCCATCCACTGCACGGGCGCGATCCGCTCACGCAGCACCACCGCGGCCAGCACGATCGTGCCGGCCGGTGCCAGGGCGTTGAGCACCGACACGATCGAGAGGTCCCCCGCTCTCAACGCGAGAAGGAACAGGAACGCGGCACCGGCATCGGTCACCCCGCAGAGCACGGCGAAGCCCACCGTCATGCGGGTGATCGTCGGCCGCGGCGCGCCCCGTCGGACCAGGCGCTGGCCGAGGAGCGCGACCGACATGACGATACCGGTGACGACAAAGGTGACGAGGAGCGGCGCCGGCCCGCTGTCGCGTGGGGTCAGGTCGATGAAGACAAGGTACCCGCCGATCGCGACCCCGGCCCCCACCGCCATCAGGAGGCCGCGTGGGCTCGGCCGCATGGCACGCTCGCCCGGCACGAGGCAGATGAGGACGATCGCAAGGAGCCCGATCGCGAGGCCGAGGTATCCCAGGCCGCTCAGCCGCTCTCCGCGCACGAACCCGATGGTGATCGGGATCACCGCGGCCACGAGCGCCAGGATCGGGGAGAGGATGCTCATCGGCCCGAGAGCGAGGCAGGCGTAGAGCAGCACAAGCGCGACCGCACCGCAGACCCCGGCCAGCACGCCCCAGAGCAGCACGGGTGTACCCCATCGGCTGGGGAGCACGAGGGCAGCGACCACCAGCACCGCAAGGCCGGCGATCGAGTTGATCAGGGTCACCCGCACGGCACTGGTGCCCCGTGCGGCGAGACCGCCGAAAAAATCACTTGCCCCGTAGATCACGGAGCCGGCGAGGGCGAGGGCGACACTTAACATGGCGGTGCCTAGTCAACAGCTAGCAGGGCGGCGGCGACCAGCGCGAGCGCGAGTCCGACGATCTGCACCGGTGCGATCCGTTCGCGCAGCAGGATCGCCGCGAGGGCCATGACGATAGCGACATAGCCGAGCGCATTCAGGTGCTCACCGCGAAGGACCCCGGAGAGCACTGGTACCACGGTGGAGATCACGGCCGTCAGCGGGGAGAGGATGCTCATCGGCCCGATCGCGAGGCAGGCGTAGAGCAGCACAACCGCGAAGGCGCCGGTGATACCGGTGATACCGCCGAGGAGCACCGCCTTCGTCGACCAGACACTCGGAAACAACGGAAAGACGAGCAGCAGGATGACGAGTCCAGACAGGCCGCCGATGGCCGTTACGCCTACTGCGCTGATGCGCTTCGCGGCCACGCCGTCGGCGAAATCCGCTGAACCGAAAATGAGCCCTGCCCTGACGCCGATGAACACAGCAAGCACGGGGGACCCTTCCTGGTCGGAGAACTCAACGGTAGCGGTAACCATCGATGACGATTTCGTGAAGATACTTCCGTCGGCGACGCCCGAAACGCTAAGGTGCATTTCATACCCCCCCAATCAGGGGTAAACCTGGTTGTCTATGCACTTTCTTCTACTCCCAGGTCCGCAATCCAAGGAGACTCCCGGAGTCATGGCATTTTTTGCAGCCCGTTCCCGCCGATTTACTCTTTCGGCAATCGCCCTCGCCGTCGCTCTCGGTATTCCCGCTCTCGCCGGCTCGGCCGCGACCGCGGCGGACGCACCGGTCGCCATCGACATCCTTAGCTTCAACGACTTTCACGGCCGTCTCGAGGCATCCTCCCCGTCCGCGGGTGCCGCAGTGCTCGGCGGGCTGGTCACGTCGTTCCGGGCGGCCAACCCGAACACGCTTGTCGTTTCCGGTGGAGACTCAATCGGCGCCTCCACATTCACGAGCTTCATCCAGAAGGACCAGCCCACCATCGACGCCCTCAACGCGATCGGCGTTAACGCGAGTGCGGTTGGCAACCACGAGCTCGACGCGGGCCAGGCCGACCTCGAGGGCCGAATCATTCCGGCCACCAACTATCCGCTGCTTAGCGCCAACATTTACAACAGGACGACCGGCCAGCCCGAATTCACCCAGTACGCGCTCAAGCAGACCAGTGGCGTGACAGTCGGGTTCATCGGAGCGACGACGGATGAGACCCCCTCGCTCGTGAGTCCGGCGGGGGTTGCGAACCTCGAGTTTCGCGACATCCCGACCGAGGTCAATCGCGTGGCCGATCAGCTCAGCGACGGCAACCCGGCCAACGGCGAGGCGGATGTCATAGTGCTGACAGTGCACGAGGGTGCGGCAGACACCACGCTCGCGAGCGCCACAGGCGACTCCGCCTTCGGCAAGATCGTGAAGACGGTAAACGGCAAGGTCGACGCCATCGTGTCGGGCCACACGCACCAGGCCTACAACTGGCAGCTGCCGATCCCGGGCACCGACCGCACCCGTCCGGTGCTGCAGGCTGGGAAGTACGGCGAGAAATACGGCCACATCTCCCTCTTGGTAGACCCCACGACGAAGGCGCTGCTCAGTATCAGCTCCGAGGCGAAGCCGCTGTTTGGAGCATTCGCGCCTGATGCTGCGGTCGCGGCAATCGTTGCCGCCGCCGCAGCCGCCGCGAAAGACAGGGGCTCGGTGCCCGTCGGTACGATCACCGCCGACTTCAACCGTGCGAGCCAGAAGGACGGCGTGACCGAGAATCGCGGTGGGGAGTCTCCGCTCGGTAACTTCGTGGCAGACGTGCAGCTGTGGGCCACGAACGGAAAAGCGCAGGTGGCGCTTATGAATCCGGGCGGGCTTCGCACCGACCTCAGGTACAAGGCCAGCGCCAACACTCCCAACGATGTCGACGGGCGCGTGACCTACCAGGAGGCCGCTAGCGTGCAGCCTTTCGCCAACACCCTGGTGACGAAGACGCTCACCGGTGCGCAGCTCAAGCGGGTGCTCGAGGAGCAGTGGCAGCCGGCCGCCTCGACCCGCCCGTTCCTCAAGCTCGGCGTGTCGAAGTCTCTCGAGTATCGCTATGACCCGACGGCAGCAGCCGGCAGCCACATCACGGCGATTACAGTGAACGGCGCGCCCGTGGCATCCACCGACTCGATCACGGTGGTGGCGAACTCATTCCTCGCCTCTGGCGGTGACAACTTCTCGACACTCACCACGGGCACGAACGCGGGTGATACCGGCAAGATCGACCTGAAGAGCATGGTCGACTACTTCGTCGCCAACCCGATCGCCTCTCCGGACTATGCACAGCGTGCCGTGGGAGTCACCGTCTCCTCGGCCGCAGCGACACCGGGTGACGTCGTGACCCTCGGGCTGTCCTCGCTACTGTTCTCGAACGGTGAGCCCAATACTGGCACCGCCACCGTGAGTGCGGGCGGCGCCGTGCTCGGTCAGTCGGCCATCGACCCCGCAATCGTCGACCTCGGGGATGAGACCGGCCGGGCATCCGTCGCAGTCACCATCCCCACCGCCACACCAGCGGGAGCCCTGGTGCTGACCGTCGCCGTGCCGCAGACCGGAACGGCGATCGATGTTCCGCTCACCATCACCGTGCCGGCCATCACTTCGGTCACCGGTCCCGTGATCACTGGAACCGCGACGGTCGGCCGCACCCTCACAGCGTCCGCCGGCACCTGGAGTGTCGCCTCACCGACGATCACCTTCCGGTGGAATCGCGCCGGAGCACCCATCGATGAAGCGACCGCCGCGACCTACACCCCGGTCGCAGCGGATGCCGGCAGAGCGATCACCGTGACGGTTACCGCCAGCGCGCCCGGCACCACCCCGGGAGTCGCGACCTCTGCCGCCATAACGGTTGATCGTCTGGCATCTGCCACCCGCGGAACCGTCGACCGCGTGCTGGTGAGCCACAAATCACCGGTCGTGTACCGGGTTCTGGTCACGGGTCATGGCCTGGTGCCGACGGGTGACGTCGTCGTGCGGGATGGGCGGAAAGTGCTCACCACCGTGACCTTGACGCCCGCCGACAACGGCCGGATCACAGTGACGCTTCCCAAGTTACGCAGCGGTATCCACCTGCTCACCGCAACCTACGCGGGTGACGCGCAGCTCGTGGACTCGGCGTCGTTCCCGGCGCTGGTTCTCGTGCGCTGAGCCGCCGCCCCGTGAACAGGGGAGTCCGACTCTGATCGGACTCCCCGTTTCACTAGCTAGTCTTTCCGCGTGCAATTCGCCTATCACCGTCTCGCCCGAAGCGCTCCCGGTTATCGCTGGTGGAAGCCGCTCGTCACTGGGCTGATCGCCCTCGGCATCTTCGTCGTCTTCACCATCGTGCTCGTCGTGCTGCTGCTGGCCTCCACGCTGGTCTTCCCCGAAGTGCGCCCGGTGATCACGAAGCTCATCGTGACCGGCAACATCGACAACAGCCTGCCAGGGGTGCTCGCGTTCTCACTGCTATCGATCGCGGTCATCCTGCCGTCGGTCTGGCTCGCGCGCCTCATCATGGGACCGCGCCCGGTCGGCCTGCTGTCGTCGATCGCCGGCCGACTACGCTGGCGCTGGATGTCGAGGCTCATCCTGCCCGTCGTCATTGCGTACGGCGCCTCGACCCTGTTCTCCGTGCTGCTACTTCCCCTGCTGACGAGCGAGACACTGCCGGCCGTGTCGGTGACGTCGAGCACATGGATTGTGGTGCTCGTTGCGGTGCTGCTGGTGCCGCTTCAGGCCACCGCCGAGGAGTTCTTCTTCCGCGGGTACCTGGCCCAGACGATCGGTGGCTGGCTGAAGCATCCGCTGTTCGCGATCCTGCTGCCGGTGCCACTGTTCACCATCGGTCACCAGTACGACGTGTGGGGGCTCATCGACGTATCTGTCTTCGCCGTCGTGGCCGGGTGGCTGGTCTGGAAGACGGGCGGACTCGAGGCATCCATCGTCGCCCACGTCGTGAACAACACCGTGATCTTCGTAATGGGTGCCGTTGGGCTGGTCGACGTGAACTCCAAGACAGGCAGCGGTCTCGAGGTCGTGATCTCGGCAGTCACGCTCGCCCTCTATGCGTGGCTCGTGCTGAGGGCGGCGAAACGATTCGGGCTGAAGAGGGTACGGGAGGTCACGTTCCCTCCACTGCCTGACTCGGCGACCATTGTGCACAGAGATGCCGACCAGGAGGGTGCTGTCACAGCCCACGGGTAGACTCGCCCAGTGGGTCGGAGCACCACGAGACAAGGATCTGTGCGGTGAGCTGGAGTGCGGACA
>JAYTTG010000247.1:0-6491 GCA_043745175.1 Microbacteriaceae bacterium | reverse complement strand
CATGTGACCGTGACCTTTTTCACCGAGCTGTCGTTGCGCACCTTGTCGGTGATGGACTGCAGGCTCGAGGTCAGTGTCGCGACCGAGGAGTCGCCCTGCAGGAACGAGTTCCACACCACAAGCTGGTCGGTGTTCAGTCCGTAGAGGTCCACGAAGTTCCACGAGAATACGTCGCTGCCTGCGCCCTCGAGGAGCTTCACTTGCGAGACAAGGGCCGTCGAGCCGAAGCCATCCGCCGGAATGGTTCCCTTCACAATGGTGGAGGAGAACGTCGTCTTTGCGAAGTTCACCGCCGCGTCGTTGGAGAGCATCGTGCGCAGGAACTCTTTGCCACCGGCCACGTTCTTGCCCTGGGAGGGCACGATGTAGCCTTCGCCCGCGGTGGAGTGCAACGATTTTTGTGGGAGCTTGGATGACGTCGTCACCGTCAGTTCGGCAGCACCGGTCATCTTGAATCCTGATTTGGTCTGCGTCTTCATCTCGTTCTCGATCCAACCGCCGGAGGGATACAGCAGAAACTTCTCCTCGTTGCTCCACTGCGCCTGGGCTGCGGTGAACTGCGTTCCCGCGCCACCCGGCTGCATGTAGCCGGCATCGATGATCTTCTTGAGGCCTGCGAAGACATCCTGGAGGGGCTTCAGCGACCAGCATCCCTCCTTCAGGTTCTCGAGCGCGAGGCGCACATCGTCGCCCCCCTCCTTGATCGCCGAGGCGATAGCCATCGTCTGGTAGTAGGTAGCCGCCTCCTTGCCCCAGCCGAACAGGTACTTGCCCTTGGCCTTGGCCTTGGCGCCGAGGGCGAGTGCCTCCTCGTAGGTGGTGGGAACACTCCAGCTGTTGCTCTCGAACAGCGCGGCGGAGTACCACATGGCGTAGACGGTGAGCACGTAGTTGAGCTGCACGAATTTGCCATCGAAGGTGCCCGGCTTGATCACACCGGCGTACAGCGTGTCTTTGATGACTTTGCCCTCGAGGTTTTTCGCCTCGATCACCGAGGTGAGATCCTCGAGCTGGGCGCGAATGGTGTTGATGCCGATGAGATTCGCGCCGCTGTTATCGATGACGTCCGGCGGGTTACCCCCGACGAATCGAGGTTGGAGGGTCTGCGCGATGTTCGTCGCTGCTGTCACCTTGACGGTGGACCCCGCCTGCTGTTTCTGCACGATCTTGCCGGCGAAGTCGGCGTAATCGATGCCGTAGCCGCCCTTGAAGATGACCGCGTCGACCGTGGACTTGTCGACCATGCCGAACGGGTTCTTCGCTGAGACGGTGCCGCCGGGGACGGTGGGGGTTCCTCCTCCAACTGCGCAGGACGCGAGCATCCCGGTGGCGGGAATGAACACGACGGCGGCGAAAGCGCCGCGCAGGAACTGGCGCCGCTGGAGGGGCTTCTCTGTGATCGTCATTTTTGTACTACCTTCCATTCTTGGTGGGGCGAGGGTTCGCAGTGGTTCGAGGTCAGGCATTGCGGGTGATGTTGTACTGCAGTTCGAGGGCTTTGTTGTGCTCGTCGCCGCCCGGGATATTCGCCGAGATGTAGAGCGGGGGCGTCGTTCCCTGCGCGGCGATCCGCTGGGCCGTGCCGATCGTGAGTAGCTGGGCGATGTACGCGGCCGTGATCGACGACACCGCACCGACCGGGGTGCCACCGTCCAGCTCGATCGTCGCATCTCCGAACGGCGCGAGATTATCGAGCACGACATCCGCGACGTCACTCAGTCGCTTGCCGCTGCTATGCCTGGGGTCGACCCGCATGGTGTGGTCGAGGCTCGTCACCGCAACGACAGAGTGTCCATGCTGCTTGGCCACGAGAGCGAGCCCCACGACGGAACCGTTCACACCGGAATTGGAGGCGATCACGAAAACATCCTCCGGTCCGGCATCGGCGATCGCGTAGAGCTCTTCGGCGATGTCGGGGTTGCGTTCGAGTGACGAGCCCCCGAGGGCGCTGATGTCGAGGCTGCCGCGCAGGACCACATCCCGAAGGGCAATCTTCTTCGTGGGAATGAGTCCGCCGGCGCGCCCGGCGATCTCCATCGCGAAAGCCTCGGAATGCCCGGTGCCGAATGCCTGGATCACCCCTCCGCGCTCGATCGCGGAGACGAAGAGCGAGAGGGCGTCATCGAAACCACCGGCTTGAGCGCTCGCAGCGAGGACCTCGATTCTGGACTGCACCTCGCGGGTGAAGCGGCTGTACAGGTCGGACTGGGTGGCGGTATCTGACACGGTGACTCCTATTTCATTCCGTCGAAGGTGAGGTTTCGCGCGCGGGGCGTGGTGTCGCGACCGTGGTGCGTCGCGGCCGCCGGTGCGTGGCGACCGCGAGAGCGGAAGCGGCGAGATTGTTCGTCGACCGCGAAAAGTTCTCCTGCGCGGTGAGCAGGTAGAGCAGGTCGAGCACGAGAAGTTGGCCGTGCTTGGCCGAGAGGTCATCGGGCTGGAGGAACTGTTCGTAGACCGAGGTCACGATCGTGAGATCGGCGTTCTCGGCGAGAGGCGAGGTCGGATTATTGCTGATGGCGACGGTGAGCGCTCCCGCTCGACCGGCCTCCCGCAGCATCTGGATGGTCTCTTCAGTTCGTCCAGAATTCGAGATTCCGATGGCGACCGACTCGACATTCTGGATGGCGGCGCTCGTCAGCCCGGCATGCACTTCTGACCACACATGCGCATTGATCCCGATGCGATAGAGCCTCGCCTGCATCTCTTCGGCGAGGAAGGCGCTGCCGCCCACGCCATAGATGTCGACGTGACTACTTGTCGCGAGGCGCTTGGCAATCTTTTTCATCAGGGGGAGGTCGATTGCGGCGGCGGTCTCACGCAGGGTTCGCGCGTGGGCGTTGATGAGGGTGCTCAGCACATCGGCGGCGGAATCGTGCGGTCCGAAGGCGCGGCCGATATCGGTCTTCCATGAGTCCCGGGCAGTGCTGCGACCGAAGTCGGTGGCGATGCTCACTCGGAACGGCACATACCCGGTGTAGCCGATCAGACGGCAGAATCGGGTGACAGTGGCCGCGGAAGCGCCCGCCTTGGCCGCGAGCTGGCCAATGGAGAGCTTCAGCGGCGCCTGCGGATATTCGAGAAGATAGTCGGCGATCTTCGCCATGGCACCCGACATCTCCGGCCGCCGCAAGAGGATGCGGTTGGCCACGCCAATAGCGTGCTCGCCGGTGACGGCGACTGGCGGAAGAGAAGCGATGGTAATTTCAATCTCCTTTTGCAGAGTATGACGAAAATTATTCTTACAGTACAGTGTGCTCAGATCCCAAATATTTCGAAGAAGTAACAATGCGAAGAATTCTGGCAATTGACGCCGGCGGCACCTCCTCACGGGCGGTGCTGGTCGATGTCAACGGGGGATGCTGGGGGTTCGGGCGCGCCGGAGGAGGAAACCCGACGGCTGTCGGAATCACCGCCGCCGTCGATGCCCTCGGGCTCGCGGCCGAGCGGGCCCTGGGTGGCACGGCCAAGGGAAGTGCGGAAGATTCGTTCGTCGTCGTCGCCCTGGCTGGCACAGCGACAGCGCCATTTCTCGCTCAGCTCGAGGCGCGATTGGCGCATCTCGGCCTTTACGGGCGCAGCGTGATCGAACCGGACCTGCTCGGAACTTTCTGCTCCGGTACGTCGGATCCCCACGGCTACGCGGTTATTGCCGGTACGGGCGCGATCGCTGCCCGAGTGGTTGACGGGCACATCCACACTGTGAAGGGAGGGTCCGGGTGGCTCCTGGGCGACACCGGCTCCGGATTTTGGATCGGGCAGCAGATCGCGCGCGCTGTTGTCGCATCACTCGACGGGCTCGGCCCGTCGACCGCACTCACTCCGCTCCTGCTCAAGGCGACCGGTATCGAGCGCACCGGCGCACGAAGTCGAGGGCGGGCGGAGGAACTTTCGCGGCTGATGCAGGAGCTCTATGCACTCCGCCCGGTCGAACTTGCGCGATTCGCCCCCCTGGCCTTCGAGGCGTTCGAGCACGGAGATATCGATGGCGAGACGTCGCAGGATGTGGTGGCTCGCGACATCCTCGAGGTCGCCGCGTCAGGAATCGCCCGCGTGCTCGCAGCCGCTGTCGAGACGGATGTCGACGGTTGCGTCGTGCTCGGAGGCAGCGTGCTGGCGGCGGGCCTCGCGCGAGCCCCCGATCTTTTCACCCACCGGTTACGGGCTGCAGCGGCCGGGTTTGAGCTGGTCACCGTGGAAGACGGCGTCGTGGGAGCGGCCGTGCTCGCCCTTCGACACCTGGGACGAGAAGTGGATGTTGAATTCCATCGGCGGCTCGTTCGTGAGGTCGATCGGGTGCGCTCCCCGGCGGTGCGCGTGTGACCGGCATTGCGATCATCGGGCGCGGAGCGATGGCGCACGCCCACGCGCGGGCATGGAGCGGGCTCGGGCTCGGGGACAGCATCCGTTATGTCAGTGCACTGACGGAAGGCGCACCACTTCCGCACGCTCCGCGCGCGCGCTTCGAGCCGGACCTCGGAGTGATTCTGGCCGACCCGCAGTTGCACATCGTCTCGGTCTGTACTCCGACGCCGACCCATGTCGACATCGCGATCCGCGCCCTGCGGGCGGGTAAGAGCGTGTTGCTCGAAAAGCCGATCGCCCTCACAATTGCCGCAGCGGTCGCTCTTCGTGACGAGGCCGCGCGCAGTGCCGGTGTGCTCATGGTGGCTCACGTGGTGCGGTTTTTCGATGGTTACCGCGTTATCCGCGAATTGGCAGAGGGCGGGATGCTCGGAGCGGTGCTCTCCATTCGGGCCGGCCGGTTCAGCTCGGCACCGCGCCCGTCGCCCTGGTGGCATGACGAGTCGCAATCCGGCGGAATCGTCGTCGATTTCAGCATCCACGACTTCGACCAGCTCAACCTCTTCCTCGGCAGGCCTCTCGCGGTGATCGCGCGCCGCACCCGGCCGGATGGCCCGATTGAGGCGATCGTCGACTACGAGGGAGGCGGGGTGGGACAGGTGATCGGCTTCACGGGAATGCCGCCCGGATTCACCTTCGCCTCCACCCTTGACCTTGTCGGCACGGCGGGGCTCGCGACCTATGGTTATTCGGGGGCTCTCGACTCGGCGGTGCGATCGGTGGTTCCGGACACCGTGCGGCTGCAGACCGCCACGGGCGTGTCCGAGCGGGTGATCGCCGCCCACAATCCCTACCGTAACCAGGCCGAATATTTCCTCGAGTGCGTCAGAGCCGGATCCGTTCCAGAATTCTGCCCCGTGGACGCGGCGGTCCTGGCACTCGCGGTGGCGCTCGCGGCACGGGAATCGTTGCAGACCGGATCCCGGGTCGACCTGGCTGTGTGACGCCGAGCAGCGACTGTCGAAGCCGGTCAGCTGAGTAGGTGGTCCTCGAGAAACGATGAGGTACGGGCGAAGGCGAGCGCGGCAGCGTTGACATTCACTCGATCAGTGATACTCGCGTTGGCGAAGGAGTGCACGGTGGCGAGGTAGGTCCAGTCGGTGATTGGAGTGCCGTGATCCTTCAACCGGTCGATGAACGACTCGGGATCTTCGCCAACGTCCCACTCGTCGATCTCGGCAAGGTGCAGCAGCACCGGGGCTGGGATCACGCCGTGCTGGGCGGGTCCGAGAGTCGCGTAGTAGGCGACGACCGCATCCGCTGCTCCACTCTGCGCGTGCAGCAGAGCGAGCCAGCCGCCGAGCGAGAAGCCGACGACTCCTACTCGTTTCGAGCCTTCCGCGCGGGCGACCTGGATGATGTCGTCGAGTTCTGCCAGCGCGCGAGCTACCTCCAGTTGGGCCATGAGAACTTCTGCGGTGGCCATCTCGACGGTTGCGATACCCTCATAGAAATCAGGCACGATCACTCGGTATCCCTGGCTTGCCAGCGCCTCGCCATAGCTCGCGAGCCAGGGAAGGCGGCCGTACCAGTCGTGCACCACTATCACGAGCGGCCCGCCCGGGTCACCGAAGGAGAGGGGGATTCCCGGCGACGGGATGGGGACGAGCTGTGACATACCGGCCCTTAGAGAGAATGACGGGTGGTCTCGATGCGAGTCACTCTAGCCGAGGCGGATGCCCCGGGGAGCCTCACAGGCCAGATCAGGCCGAGCGCGCCGCCAGCTCCGCCTGCAGCGGCCAGTCTTGGTCCTCCAATATCACTTGAGCGCAGACGCCCGTGTGCACATTGACCACGATTGGTGCACGGAGGTTCAGGCGCGTGCCGGTCGCGCCCGGGTTCGCGACCACGAGTACCATCGCGTCTTCCGCGGAGTGCAGATCGATAGCCAGGCAGTGTTCGTCGGAGATCTCGGGAGAGTAGTCAGGCAGATAGATCGCGGCGTCGAGCACGAAGAGTCGGATCGCGCTGTTGTCGACCGCGCGCAGCGAGTACAGGCCGTCGGCCCCCGACACCTCGCTCAGGGAGAATTGGGTGAGCGGCGCGAGCCCGGCGGGGGGCGACACGAAGGCAAGGGAAGCGGTCATCGGAGGAAGTCCATCAGGGTGGGCTGCAGCGTGCGCGCG
>JAYTTG010000246.1:0-1789 GCA_043745175.1 Microbacteriaceae bacterium | reverse complement strand
TCTCCGTGCTCGCGAGCTCTCTTGGGTTGCGGCCAGAGGCATCCTCCGGCGTGCTCGGTGTTTCTCCTATCGGGATCGCCGGAGCGCTTTCGGTGAGCGGGCTCCGCCTCGGTGGGGCGGATGTCTCTATAACCGTGAACGCGCACGGCGAGGTAACCGCGACCTCCGGTGCAACGGTGCAGGTGGAATAGGTCTCCGGGAGGACGGGGGCTTCCGCCGGACCGCGACTGCATCTCACCTGCGACTCATGTGCGGCTCACCGCCGACTCATGGCGGGGGATACGCCAGTTCGCGGCGGGACACAGGCATCGCGGAGGGGGTTACGACTCCCTCCACGAGGTTCTTTCCCTGCCGCGACACTTCTGCAGCGCGCGGTTCCAGTGGCGAAGGCAGCGCGGCCTGAAGGAAGACCAGCCCGACTGCTCCGGTGTGAATGGTGCCAATCGCGGCTATACGGGCTCCCCGTCGTCAGACGGTGCTCACCGGAGGGTCGAGAGTGTCACGACTGGCTGTGCAGTCGACCATCCGGGCCTGCCGCGTCGTTGTGAGCGCTCGACACCGAAACACAGGGGATTCGCCGCAGGATGGGAATCAGCGCGGCGAAACATCCGCTTTCGTGGGAAATCTCCTGCGTTTCGAGAGGGGCAAACTGGAGGTTTGAGAAGGCCAGGCTAGAGGTTCGAGAGGAGGGCCACTACCTGGCGAGCGATCTGGCGACCGGCGCGATTCGCCCCGATCGTGCTGGCCTGGGGTCCATACCCGGCGAAGAATATACGACCATCCTTCCAAGAAGAACCAGCGCCGACCGTAATGCCGCCCTCCTTCTCCCGCAGCTTGAGGGGGGCGAGGTGACGAAGTTCGGGACGGAATCCGGTAGACCAGACGATCGCATCCGCCGGCCGGAACGTTCCGTCGGCCCAGCGCACGCCGTCCGGCTCGATCGAGGCGAACATCGGTTGCGCAACGAGAGTCCCCCGGTCGATCCCGGCCTGGATGCGACGGGTGCGAGGTACCCCCGTGCCGCTGACAATGCTGGGGAGCGCGCGCCCGGTTCGGGCCGCTTCATCTTGGGCGGCAACCGCCGCCGTGCCCGCTTCCATGTTGAGCTCGCCCTCATCCAGGAACTCGATCGGGCGGCGCGAGACCCAGGTGAGACTCTCGGCGCTCCCTTCAAGCTCAAGCAGGAATCCGATCGCCGAGGTCCCCCCGCCTACGACGATCACGTTCTTGCCCTCAAACTCAGCGGCTGAGTCGTAGCCGGTGGTGTGGACGTGGCGCCCGGCGAAGTCGTTAAGGCCCGGATACCAGGGGATGAACGGAGAGCCCCAAGTGCCTGTCGCATTCACAACGACATCCGTCTCGAGCTCTCCGGGCCGGGAAGCGCGGTCTTCAAAGCCGACCACGAGGTCGGTTCCACGGTTGAAGACACGCTTCACGTCGACCGGACGGCGCACCTGCAGCTCAAAGTGCGCCTCATAGCGCGCGTAGTAATCAGCCACGACATCCTTCGCCGGCTGTGTGCGATCGGCGGTGTCGAAACTCACGCCGACTTCATCCATGCCTGGCAGGTCATTAATGTGGTGGGCAGAGCCAATGCGGAGCGCTTCCCAACGGTGCTGCCAGGCGCCGCCGGTGCCCGGACCGCGGTCGAGAACCACGAAATCGGAGCCCGATTCGAGGCCGAGTCGTATGAGGTAGAAAGAGACCGAGAGTCCTGCTTGTCCCGCGCCGATCACCACGACAGAGGGAGAGCCAGGCGAGGTTGTCACGCGTCTACGTTAGCCGCCGT
>JAYTTG010000245.1:0-6525 GCA_043745175.1 Microbacteriaceae bacterium | reverse complement strand
TGAGCAGACGGCCCGGCAGGTAGCGGACAAGCCTCACCGCGCGGCCGCCGTGGGTCGGTGAGAGGGATAGCGGCGGCACGAACCGTTGGAGGGGCAGCGAGGCATCCCGTGCCGCGGCGTGCGCGATGGCGGCACCCGGGAGCCCGATCTCAGCCGGGTCGTCGCCGGGTGCGGAGATCTTGAGCACGTACCCGTGAGCGTCGCCGGGGACGGCCAAGCGGAAGGTATCGTCTCGCTCGGTTGCGAGCCTGGCAATGGAGGCGGCCGTCACCCCAAAGCATCTCAGCGCGACGGCGGCGGCCTCGGCCGATGGGGTGCGCTCGAATGGGGCGCCGACTCCGGTCAGGAGACGGCGCGTCAACGGAGTTGCCGGGAGTGCCTCATCCATCCATTGATTCTGCTGCATCCGCTCCCATACAAGCAGACCGTTGCACTTGTGGGCCGAAGCGGCCTGTTCGGGTCCCACCTGTTCGGGGCTCACCTGTTTTGGGCGCACCTGTATTGGGGAGTTCGTGGCGCGGCGCCGGTGGCTAGATTTGAAACAGAAGGTACAGCACACGACCGGCAGAGGGAACTATCCCGTGCACGGAATTTACCGTTGGGGGACGGAATCGTAACCACGGGGGATGATCGCTCGACCCTGCCTGCGCCACAGCGCCGGGCCGGAGACTCAAGCGACCCCGCACACTGGATGCCATCGAATCACGCCCTACGGGAGTGCCTTGCACTTCAAGCAGAAGCTCCTCCCATTTCGCTGGTCGCGCGCCTCTTCGGAGTCGATCCACTCTCGCGTGACGCACGGCGTTCCTACAGCGGAGCACTTGCAGAGATCGCCCTTGCAGATTCCCTCGCCGCGCTCGGGGGCGAGTGGACCGTTGTGCATTCGGTGCCCGTCGGTGGCGACATTGCAGCGGGGCACCACCCTCTGGCCCTCGATCACCTGGTGATCGGTCCGGCCGGTATTTTCTCCATCACCATTCACAGCCACGCTGGCCAGGCCGTCTGGGTCGGAGAGCGCACGTTCATGGTCGATGACGAACGACTCGGCCACCTTGCCGACGCCGAAAGGGCGGCATCGGCCGCATCCCGGTTGCTGGCGGCCGCGCTCGCAGCGGCGGGGACGGCGGCAGATGTCGTAGTGACGCCATGCATCGTGGTGGACTCGCCCTCGACGTTGCAGATCCGCCAACGTCCCGATCGCATCCAGACAAGCACCGCCCGTGAGTTCACCGCGTGGCTTGCCGCACTGCCCCGGCTGATCTCGCCGACGGTCGTCAATGCCCTGACAGGGGTTTCGCTCCGGGCTTCGACCTGGTCTGCGAGCGTCGCCGTCCAACCCCATGACGCCCAGCAGCGGCGTGACGACTTCGATCAACTCCGCCTCCACATCGACTCCGCACGACTCCGCCGCCTGGTCTGGACCGGTCTCGGGGTCGTCCTGAGCTACTCCCTGCTCATTTCGAGTGCCACCGGATTCTCTCTCTTCGCCGTGGCGCACCTTTAGGAATCTTCAGCGGCCACGCAGCGCGCCCACCGCGACGATTCGCTTCGGCAACAGGCCGGAGAGCAGCACCACGAATTTGTAACGAAGGGTCGGTATTGAAACCGCGCGACCTTTGGCGACATCCCGCAGCGCGAGGCGCACGATAGTCGAAGCGTCAAGCCAGAGGAATGCGGGTACGCCGTCTTGCGACACGTCCATGCGGTCGTGGAACTCGGTGTGCACGAAGCCCGGTGCAACTGCGGTCACGGCGACGCCCCGATGACGATAGGTGAGGTTGGCCCAGCGACTAAAGCTCAGCACCCACGCTTTTGACGCGCCGTAGGTGCCGCGCGGGGTGTACCCGGCGACGCTCGCGATGTTGACGATAGTGCCGGATCCGCTCGCAAGCATCTGCCGCAGCGCGGCATGAGCGAGGCGCATCGGGGCGGTCACCAGGAGGTCGAGCAGGCGCTGTTCCTTGTCGACCGAATTCTCTTCGAACGGTTTTGGCAGCCCGAAACCCGCATTGTTGACGAGCATAGTCACGCGACGGGCTCCGGATGCTCCGACCCGGACCTCCACCATCGCGAGGTCTGACCGGCTCACAAGATCGGCCGCAAGCACCTCCACCGTCGCACCGAACTCGGCACGCAATGCGGCGGCACGCTCCTCCAGCCGGTCGGCGTCGCGAGCGACGAGCACAAGGTCGAAGCCACTGGCGGCGAGTTGACGGGCGAATTCTGCCCCGATCCCGGCGGTGGCCCCGGTGATGAGGGCCACATGTGTATCGGTAGTGGAATTCATCTATCCACGCTAGCCGGTGTTCCTTCGTGCCCGGAGAATTCCCGCCGTAACCATCACACCGTGCACACGGGCGAAGCTGGCAGGCTTATTCAATGACTATCGCTGAATCGCCGACAATCATCCTGCCCATCCCGGCCGCCACGATCGCCGCCCAGGCCTCCGTGGGCGACCGAGGTGTCACGGCCACGGAATTTTCCGCCTACGTAGCGCGCCCTGAGGGCCCACCCCGGGGAGCCCTGGTGGTCATCCATGAAATCTGGGGGCTCGTCGAGCACATCACTGGCATCGCCGATCGTTTCGCCGCCGAGGGATATCTCGTGATCGCACCAGACCTGCTGTCGTCGATCGGCATCAGCGCACAGGTCGGACTCGAGGCCAACGCCATCATGAATAGCCCGGATGAATCAGTGCGGTCGAATGGCCAGCCACGCTTGCGTGCCGCCTTCGCCAGTCTCAATGTTCCCGAGTTCGGTGCGTGGGCCCTCGCCGCGCTCGGCTCGAGCGTTGACTATCTCGCTGAGCAACCCGGCATCGACGGTCGTATCGCCGTCACGGGATTCTGCTTCGGAGGTAGTTACAGCTTTGCGCTCGTGGCGGCCGATCCTCGCATCCGCGCTGCTGTGCCGTTTTACGGAGCACCGCCCGAGACTGCGGCGATCCCGACGATCGAGGGCGCGGTACTCGCGTTCTACGGTGAAACCGACACGAAACTCATCGACTCTCTGCCCGAAGTCACCGCTGCGATGCAGGCCGCTGGCGTCGACTTCACCGCAAAAATCTACGAAAACGCAGGTCATGCCTTTTTCAACGACACGAGCGCACTAATGTACCGCGCGGACGCCGCGGCCGACTCGTGGCAACGCACGCTCGCGTTCCTCGACGCCGCTATCGACGCCTGATACGCGGTCGACCGAATTCGGCGTCACCTATCAGCCGCGCGTGCAGGTGCCGGATGACACGGCCGAACTCAAGCCCTGTGCTTGGGCGACGACCGGTGCCAGCTCCTGTGTCGTCATGGCGAACCCGAGGTGGCTGGTCGTCGCCGAGCGCGCGAAGATCACGCCGGTGACGCTGCCAGCGGCATCGATCAGCGGGCCCCCGGAGTTGCCCTCCTGCACGTCTGCCGCGAGGTAGTACACCTCACGAGGACTGGGATTGGCGCCGTAGATGTCCGGGGAATTGATCGTGGCAACATTCTGCACAGCAGCCGGGCTCGACAGGAACGGACCGCCAAGAGGGTACCCGTCGAAGACGGCGGTCGCGCCTGTCGCGAGGTCGGCACCGAGCGGGAGCGGAGCGGTAGGAAGACCGTTGACCGCGATCACGGCGAGATCCTGCACGGCATTGAAGTAGACGACCCGGCCGGTGTAGGTCGAGCCGGAGGGCGTGAGTACGACCGGTTGCGTGACGCCGGCCACGACATGAGCATTGGTGACGACGCGCCCGGACGAAGAGACGAATCCGCTTCCCGACTGGTTTTGGCCGCATTGGTAGGCGTTGCCGGTGATCTTCACGACGGAGCGGGCGGATGCCTGCTGGGCGGCGGTCGATCCCGACGCGGGCACCGCGAGCGCAGTTCCAGTTCCGATCTCTTCGAACAGGCGCGGAAGGCCGTCGAGCGCGAACAGTGACCGTACCTTCGCTTCGAGTGCTTTGACCGGATCGGGAGTGACCCGCTCGATCGTCGAGACGACGGTCGATGATCCGATGGCCTGGGATACGACGGGTACGCCGAGCGAACCGAACCCGAAGGCGAGCATCGACACGACAAGTGCTGCGGCGACGAGCGTGATCGCTGCCCCTAACAGCCGATCGATCGCGCGAAGCGGTGTCTTGTCGACGCGTCGGCGGATGACCCGGCCGAGCGCCGATCCGCCGCCCTGCCCAAGCGCGATGAGCGCCACGACCACCACGAGAATCACCGGTAATCTGAATTGGCTTGCGGTGACCCAGCCCGTGACCAGCGGTATCGCAAAAAAGGCGGCTGTCGCTCCCGCGACGATTCCGACGAAACTGCCGACGCTCAGGATGAAGCCACGCCGGAATCCAAATACTGCGTAGGCGACGAGCAGAACGATGAGCAACAGGTCGAGCACCGCAGAGCCGGTCATACCATCGTCCTCCCGATCCCAGCGCTGTCGCTCGGAGCCGTGCCCAGTGTCCCACGGGTGCCTGTACACCAATCGCTGCCCCTGTCGAGGCCCCGGAGAACTTCCTCGACTGTGCAAGGGTGGGGGAATGGACGAATGTGACGCGATTGTCGTCGGAGCCGGACCGAACGGCATGGCGGCGGCGGTCGTGCTCGCGCGGGCCGGGCTCTCGGTGCGGGTCTACGAGCGCGAGAACGCGATCGGCGGGGGAGCGCGCACCGAGGAGATGACGCTTCCAGGGTTTCTCCACGACGTCTGCTCGGCCGTGCATCCCCAGGCGTTGTCCTCTGGTTTCTTCCGTGCGTTCGAGCTCGAAAAACGCGTGAGTTTCATCGTGCCGGAGATCTCGTATGCGCACCCTCTCGACGACGGCCGCTCAGGCATCGCCTGGCGCGACCTGGATCGTACCGCCGACGGCCTGGGTGTCGATGGGGCAGCCTGGAAGCGGCTGTTGGGTCCACTCGTGCGCCACGCCGACCAGGTGGCGCAATTCGCCGGGTCGCAGGTGCTGCAGTTGCCGAGGCATCCGATCACACTCGCTCGACTCGGGGTTCGTATTCTCGAGCAGGGGAGTCGCGGCTGGAATCTGCGCTTTCACGACGACCTCGCGCCGGCAATGCTCACCGGAGTCAATGTGCACGCGATTCGACCGGTCCCCAGCCTGTCGACCGCCGCAGCCGGCCTCGTGCTCGCCACGACGGGCCACGCGCGCGGCTGGCCGATCCCGATCGGGGGCAGCCGGTCGATCATCGATGCGATGGCCGACGACCTGCTCTCGCACGGGGGCGAGATTGTCACGGGCACGGAGATTGCGTCCATCGCGGAACTGCCGCCGGCGCGGGTGATCCTTTTCGATGTCACGCCGCGAGCACTCTCGCGAATCGCGGGCGATCGGCTACCCGACCGCTATCGTCGCTCGCTCGATCGATTCCGCTACGGCAATGCGGTCGCCAAGGTCGACTTCGCACTCTCCGGACCGGTGCCGTGGACAGACGGCCGCCTCGCTGCAGCCGCGACTCTCCATGTCGGTGGAACCCGCCAGGAAATGGAGACCTCCGAAGCGGATGTCGCCGCCGGACGACACCCCAAGGATCCCTACGTTCTCGTGAGTCAGCCGACTCCCTTCGACCCGTCCAGAGCGCCGGAAGGCAAACATGTGCTGTGGGCTTATACCCACGTACCTCGAGGCTCCCGGGAGGATCGCACCGAGGCGATCACCGCGAAGATCGAACGCTACGCTCCTGGATTCCGAGATACGATCCTCGCGTCGGCGAGCCGTTCCGCGGCAGACGTTGAACGGCACAATCCGAATTACATCGGGGGAGACATCGCGGCGGGAGACGTGACTATCACGCAGCTGCTTGCCCGGCCGGTGCTGTCGGCAACGCCGTGGCGCACCGCTGCCCGCGGGCTCTACCTGTGCTCGTCGTCAACGCCGCCCGGGCCCGCCGTGCACGGACTCGCCGGATACTACGCCGCGATGACGGCGCTTCGGGACGAGTTCGGCGTAACCCGCCGACCATTTCTTGGCCTGCAGGAGTAGCGGATCAGATCAGGTCGCGCAGTACCTGTTCGGCACGCACGCCCCGCGTTCGTGCACGGGCAGTCAGACGCTCGAATTCGGCGGCGCTGAGGGTCACGATCAGGTCGACGGTCTCGGCGCTATCCGATTGCCCGCTCGAGGGCTCATCGAAGTCGAAGAGCGATGGGGGCGGGGCCGCCTGAAGTGGTGGCGGCGACTCTGTCAATTGAGCGGGGGAAAGGCGGGTCTCGAGCGGGCGCTCCACGGCACCGTCGCCCGCAGGCACGAAGCCTGGCCCGGCGGGAATCGTTACCCCGCGCTGGTACGCCTCCGAGACCGCGCGGGCGCGGGAGTCCGCTGCTTCGTTGAGCGGATGATTCGCGTGGCCCTTCACCCACTCGAAGCGATAGTGCCGACCGGGCAGCTCCGTGTCGATCTCCTGCAGAAGGTCCACGTTCATCACGGGTTTACCGTCAGCCTTTCGCCAGCCCTTGCTCTTCCAGCCGGGCAGCCATTTGGTGACGCAGTTGATCACATACTGGCTGTCGCAGAGGATCAGCAGGTCG